>JADGDT010000178.1 GCA_016744755.1 Ichthyobacteriaceae bacterium
GTGAATATGGTCTGGCATTGCAAATATTGATAACAGCTTTTGGTCTCTATTGCTTACAATTCCGGTTATATACTTGTGCAACTCATCTCTCTTTTGTTTCGGTATAAGGTTTTGTCTCCCTTTTACTGTAAAAACAATTTGTATATATATTTGTGAATATGTATTTGCCATATATCTTAATGGTTCGCTCCTATGGAGCTAGTTATTTTAATGTTTTCGTTTGCTACAGATAGTTAGCTCCTATGGAGCTTTATTATTGAAGATCTCCTATATCTCTATTAGCTCACTATCCAATTTTTACCATTTTCTCCACTCGGGGAAAATGGTTTTCTACACCTAATCCTGAATTTGTACAAGCTTGCTTAGCTTTATCAATAACATTCAAAAATTTATCCCATTTAGAGTATTCTAAAATACTGAATAATTCTCTAGCACTCCAATATTCTTACCCTATTTTATTTAGATGTTTTATATTTTCAAATATATTATTGTTACTCATATTTCAATATTTTTTTCACTTCCTCAGGATTATTACTAAGTTAGTTAAGCTAAAAACCGTGTTAATATTTATATATGTAAAATCTATTTTTTGTTTTCTTTTAGTTTAGCCATGTTATATTGAAGATGGCTTAAAAGAGTATCTCCCCAAATTTTGTTTATCTCTTCAATATCAACTTCTGATAATGATTGGTGAAGAAGTTTTTTAATTTCTATTTTCTCTTGCCCCCCTGTTTCTTTGATAAATTTTGGCACAGAAATTTTGTAATGAATTTCTTCGAAACGAACTTGTACATCATAATTACATTTAAAAGGATTTAATCCTCCCTTAATATAATGACCAAAATTTAGACTAATACTAAGCTCAGCATTACGTAATTTGTTATTATCTTCTTTTGGTTTAAAGGAACTTACTTTTTTTAAAGAAATAGATTCATTGAAAGCTATTCTATTACCAGATCCATCTCTGAAAAAACTTATACTGTGATTGGGATTATTATAAAAACTATTGAATTTAATTGCTGTGTCAGATAATTTATGAATTAACTCAAATATTGAATTATTTAATACGTTAAATAAAACCTTTTCAGATAGAGTTTCTTTAATCTTATTACTGTCATCTTCAGCATCAATTTCTTTTTGTAACAAAGCAAGTTTTTTGTCCAAATCATCTACTTCTTCAATACTTTCACCATTCGCAGCTTTTATCATCAGTTCTAAGGACTTTATTGTTTCCTTACCTATGAATATCGCTAAGTTTTCGGCATCGTCAATTGTACTTGTATTAAGAGCATTATAATAGTTATCACGATCATCTAGTTTAATTATGGCAGGTACATATCCAGTCATCATCAAAATTAGATTCATTACTATACGTGCAGTTCTACCATTTCCATCACCAAAAGGATGAATTTTTATAAATTGAGCATGAAATCCTGCAGCTATTAGTATAGGGTGTAAATCGTATTTTTTCTTTTTACGCTTGGGTGATTCAATATGGTTATTGAGCCAGTTAACTAATTCATTCATTAGGCGTGGGACTTCCTGCGGAGGCTCAAAATCAATTCTCTCCCCTGTACTTGTATATAAATAGTTTGAGCGTGTTTTATACTCACCGGGCTTAATTTCAGCATTCTCATCTTGATATGGTTCAACCAATATCATTTTATGAAATTCCTTAATTCTACTTTCGGTAATAGTTAATTCTTTATGTGCAATATCTTCTAGTTTCTTTAGAGCTTCGTTATGACCTTTCATTTCCATATGATCACGCATAGGTTTACCATTTGCAGTAATACCATGCAATAGTAAGCTACGAGTTTCAGACAAGCTTAATGTATTACCCTCAATACTGTTTGAGTGGTAATTCCAATCTAAATTTATCTTCTGATAAAAACGATTCATTGCATCTTCCGAAATAGGTCTTAAGCTATCAAGCTCAGCTTTCAAAGAGTCTACTTTTGTAATAATATCTATTAGCAACATAATATTTCTATTTCGGATTAATATCTAATTGTTTTAAATACTCTTTCATCTCTGCTTGTACATCTTTCAATTCAAGCTCTAAACCATCAATCTCCTTTTGTACCGCAGTAATGTCTATTTCTGCCTCTTCCTCGAATGTATCAACGTATCGAGGTATGTTTAAGTTAAACTCGTTTTCTTTTATCTCGTCGAACGAAGCAACATAAGCAAACTTATCTTCAGCAACTCCTTTTGGAGTTTTTCCATTTTGAAAACTCTCGAAGGTTCTAACAATTTTAGCAATATCTTCTTCCTCTCTAAGTTTATTTTGGTTTTTACCGGGTTCAAAACCTTTACTTGCATCTATAAAAAGAACATCGGTATTCTTACCTTTTCCTTTATTGAAAATAAGTATAGCAGCAGGAATACCTGTTCCAAAAAATAAATTTGAAGGCAAACCAATAACAGCTTCAAGAATATTCTCTTCTATAGTTTTCTGACGTATTTTACCTTCGCTACTTCCACGAAAAAGAACCCCGTGTGGTACAACTACACCGACTTTACCTTTACCTTCGTAAGCGGATTCAATCATGTGCGATATAAAAGCCCAATCACCTTTACTTTTAGGAGGTACACCTCTCCAAAATCTGTTGTAACTATCGTCTGCCGCTTCGTCTACACCCCATTTATCAAGAGAGAATGGTGGGTTTGCAACTACGGTGTCAAACTTCATAAGTTCATCACCTTCTTTGTGCTTCGGATTACGTATAGTATCTCCCCAACGCACAGATGCATTATCGAAGCTATGCAAAAACATATTCATTACAGCTAAAGCCCATGTACTACCATTTGCCTCTTGTCCGTATAACGAGAAATTATCATTTTCAACTTCTCTACCTGCTTTTATAAGAAGTGAAGCTGACCCACATGTAGGGTCATATATTCGTGCACCTGATTTACTTTTTGTTAGTTTAGCCAATAATGTGGATACTTCGGCTGGCGTAAAAAATTCACCTGCTTTTTTACCTGCATCACTCGCAAAGTTTGCAATAAGAAATTCATAGGCATTACCAATTATATCATCCTTTTCGAGATGAGAAGGTGTTAGATCTAAATTGCTAAAATCAACTAAAAGATTTTTTAAGCGTATATTTTTATCCTTTGTTTCTCCTAAGTTTGAGCTGTTAAAAGAAATGTTACGGAAAATACCCGAACCATCTTCACTTGTAAGTTTTTCTCGGTTTGCTTCTTCCAAATCTGTAAGAGCAATATCTATAAGTTCTCCAATGTTTGCTTCAGTTCTATTTTCATATAAATAATCGAAAGTACTGTTTACTGGAATAACAAATCGCTCCATGCTCATGGCTCTATCTGCTCTTTCTACATTACCATCGTATTTAGCTAGGTACTCTTTTCTCTTTTCCTTATTAACGTCACTTACGTATTTTAAGAAAAGCATTGTTAGTATGTAGTCTTTGTATTGGCTTGGATCTATAACTCCTCTAAAAGTATCACAGGCATTCCAAACTGTTTTGTTTATATCTTGTTCTTTTATTATTTCTGTCATCTCAATTATTTTAATATGTTTATCAATTTTTGGTTTATCAATTGGCTTTTCAATAAGGTGATTTTCTCATTAAGTAATCGTTCTTTTATTCTTAACTCGTCAATCTTTAGTATCTGTTTTTGTTTTTCAATACTAGGTATATTTATTTCTATCTCTTCAACCATAACTTTACTTACAGAAGGTAGGTTAGTACCTTTAGCAATTCTATCAAATATATTTTGAGTTTTTGGATGGTTTAAATACCAAGCTATAAATTCAGGTATCACTATATTTTCATCAAATATTCTAATAACTAAAAAACTTGAAGAAGCCACTGCTTGTATTGTTTCGTTTTTATATACATGTGCAAATCTATCGTAGCCTTTTGCAGCAAATAGAATATTTCCTTTTGTTAATAAATGTTTCCTAAGTTTTTCTTCAAAAACAATATTAGGCTCTACATTATTCTTTATACTGTGGTACTTGTTAAAGTCTCTTACTTGGAGATAAAGTAAATCTCCATTGCTTGAAGATTTTTGGTAAACACCTGTAGAAATATTAACTATTGTTCTTAATTGCATAAAATTATTCAGTATGATTTCTACAAATATACAAAAATCAAATCAAAAACGCAATTTTTTATCAGTATAAGTTCTACGAAATAATTAATTTTGATCATTAATTCATTTAATAATATGCTAGTAGTGTTTTATATACAAATTAATTATACTAATTTACCTTGTTAAAGTTAGTGTGGAATAAACCTAAAAATGATTAACTATTGATTTAAAATGGATTAATTGTTGATTAGCCTTTTAGGGTTATAGATTTTTTGTAAAGGTCACTTTTCTTATATGCCACAAAAAATGAATTATATTTAAATTGATCATCTTTATTCAAATTAAGGTCAATGCGTATTAATTAGTAGATATGACTAAGGATTCGATCTTTTTCTTTTTCAGTAGTTATAAAATCAGCATAAAATTCAAATAATAGTTGTATTCCTGAAATTATCAGTTTCATATTTAAAAGCTCCATTTATTCTTTCATTTTTATCTTTGTAGATAGTTGGTATTTTAAAAAAAAACTATCGGTCTACTAGCTTATGATTAAGGAGTAGATTATATGTGAACAAATGTTTCACTGATATTACACTAAAGGAAAAAACGTTAACTTCTACTTCATTAATAGAATAGTA
>JADGDT010000179.1 GCA_016744755.1 Ichthyobacteriaceae bacterium
CCTGCTGCACCATTATTTATCTGATGAATTGTTCTAGAAAGTTTAATCTTTTTACCTTTCCAACCTTCTGGGTAAATGTTTGTATCAGGTCCTATTTCCGTTCTTGCATAGTTATGCTCATCACCTGTAAGTATCGCTCTTACTTTAGAAGATTTATTTACTAGCAAATCCAAATACTCATCTCTTACATCTACTACTCCTTTTTTTACAGGTTTACCAGCAACAATAGCACGTACGTTATTATCTCCCCCATAGTACATTGCATCGTTTTCGTGTCCGCCATTAGGGAAAGTTGGTGTGTGCTGAGTTACAAAAATGTGATCGATATTTTTTTCTTTTTCAAGCATTTCTAAAGTCTTAGCAAGCCACTTCACTTGATTTTCCATCAAATATCCATGAGCATTTCCTGATGTTTGCGGGTATTTTGTGATACGTGTAGCATACCAATACTCACTATTAAGCACTACCATAGCTACATTATCGTAGGTATAGTAGAATACATTTTCTTTATACGAAGGAAAATCTTTAGTCCTTCTAGAAGGATCATAAGAAGCTCCATCTTCACTATCAGGCCCATTTGTAGGCAAAGTGAATTCTTCAGCAAAAATAGCCTCCATTGATTCTGTTTCGAAAGGGAATCTATCTATCCCCATAGGCCAAGTATTAGGAATAGGTGTAAAATTGTAAGACAATGCTTCGTGATTTCCAATAGCAGGAATTACAGGAAAATAATGTGCCCAAGGCTCAATTGCTCTTTTCCAATTTGAATACTCTAAACGTTGAACATTCTTATTTGAATTATACCCTGTAATCAAATCGCCAGTGTACTGCATAAAAGCAACATCCTTCATTTTGGCATAAGCCATTAACTTTTTTACCATGTAGAAATTTGTACCTCCAAGACTTCTTTCTCCTCCGCCTGCTCCAGCTCTAGAATCGCTTGCATAAGCGAAACTAAAATCTTTTCTACTTCCTGGTTTAGGTGCTGTTTTTATAGAATAATTTTGCTCTTGTTTCCCTACTCTAACACTATAATCATAATCAGTATTATGGTCTAACCCTTTTATTACTATTTCATGTAATACACCATTAGACTCAATTTCTTTGCCTGCAATACTAATTCTAACTAAAGTTTCTCTATTGGTTTTCAACCTTAATATAACTTCATTTGGTTTCGTCATCGCAACAGCTGGTCCTTCAATTATTCCATCTGCAATTTCAAAAGGTCCATTTCCTTCAAAAGAAACTATTCCTTCAAAACGTAAGCTTCCATTAGCATCTTGAATTCTATATCCTAATGTGCCATACTTTTTCTCAACCCACGAAATCATATCGTACTTACCTTTCATCTCGGTAAGGTCAATTTCTGCTTTTCCTTCAATAATTTTAGCAGTTCTTTTGAAATATACAGGCAGAGGATATTTCATATCGTGATAAGGTATAAACCCATAATAAACTATCCCAGAACTAACATCTTTACCAAAATCAAATGCTATTCCTTTATCTGTTCCTTGTGGATTCCCAATTAATTCATCTAATTCTCCAGAACTACTATCATATACTTCTGTTACTTTTTGTCCATCAAGATCAAAAATTAACTCTCCTTTTTTGTTGAATTCTAAGTTAGAATAAGACTTAGGTACTTTTACTTCCTGTGCAAATATCTGTTGTGCAATCAACAGAATCAAAGTTGTTATTAAATTTCTCATTGTGTTATTTTTTTTCAGCCATAAATGTAACTATTTATAAAAAACATTATCAAGAATTTTATTTAATAATTAATGCTGAAATTTATACGAAATTGAAATGCTTCATTATATTTGTTTTGAACTAAAAAAAATTTTAACAGATGGAACAAAAGCAAACAATTTCTAAATTCTCGATAAACCCTGGACTAATGCTAGGAGGAATACTAATTCTTATTTCTGTAATTCTATACATTATAGGAATCAATCCTTTTGAAAGTTCGTGGGTAGGATGGATAACATATCCTTTCGTTGCAATAATTATTTTCTATTACCAAAAAAACTACAGGGATACTCAAAATGACGGTTTTCTTAGTATGGGTGAAGCTGTAAAACTAGGTGTAACAATTGCTGTAATTGCAGGAATACTTGCTGCTATTTATAATATTATTTTTACTCAATTTATTGAGCCAGATTTTATAGAAAAAGGATTATTGATAATGGAGGAAAAAATGTTAGAACAAAATCCAGACATGCCACAGTCACAAATAGACATGACACTAGGTATGGTAAGGAAAATGCAATCACCATATATTTCAGTTCCTTTATCTATTGTTTTTAATGCAATTTCAGGTTTAATAATTGGTCTTATTACAGGTTTTTTCACTAAGAAAAATAACCCATCTTTTTAGTAATAAATTTTGGTACATTTGCCCGCATATAAATTCTAGGAATGGACATATCAGTAGTAATACCCTTATTAAACGAAGAAGAATCAATTGTAGAATTATACGATTGGGTTGCAAAAGTAATGCAAGCCAACAAATACAGCTATGAGGTTGTTTACGTTGATGATGGTAGCACTGATGACTCTTTTGGTGTATTGAAAGGTTTATCTGATAAACATAAAGAAGTTAAAATTATTAAATTCAGAACTAACCACGGTAAATCTCAAGCTCTAAACGCTGCTTTCAAAGTAACTAAAGGAGATGTGGTTATAACTATGGATGCTGACTTGCAAGATAGCCCTGATGAAATTCCTGAGTTATTCAATTTGATTAAGGAAGATAAAATGCACCTTATTTCTGGTTGGAAAAAGAAACGTTATGATCCTATAACAAAAACTATTCCTACCAAATTATTTAATTGGGCTGCAAGAAAAACTTCTGGAGTTTACCTTCACGATTTCAACTGTGGATTGAAAGCTTACGATCAAAAAGTAGTTAAGAATATAAATGTATATGGCGAAATGCACCGTTACATACCTATACTTGCTAAATCGGCTGGCTTCACTAAAATTGATGAGAAAGTTGTAGAACACCAAGCACGGAAATACGGAGTAACTAAATTCGGAATAGAAAGATTCCTAAACGGATTTCTTGATTTAATTTCAATTTGGTTTGTAAGTAAATTTGGAAAACGTCCTATGCACTTTTTTGGTGCTTGGGGAGTACTTATGTTTGTATTAGGATTTGGCTCAGCAGGATATTTAGGTATAATGAAACTCTATACCTTAAGCCAAGGACTACCAACAATATTAGTAACAGACAATCCTTGGTTTTATATTTCGTTAGCCACAATGCTTATTGGTACTCAGCTTTTCTTAACAGGTTTTGTAGGCGAAATGATAACACAAACTGGAAACAAAACACCTCTATATCATATTGATGAAGAAGTTAATTTAGAAAAATAAATGTAATTGCAATAATTTTTTTTAAGAGCTGATAGTTTACTATCGGCTCTTTTTTTGATTTGTATTAAATGAGTTCAATATATTTATTAAATTCTCTATTTTATAAAATAACTTTACTGAAAAAAGACATAAAACTACTTTTCTCATCAAAAATATAATAGAAAAATTCCCTAAAAACTTTAATTAATAAGCTGAATAAATATTATTTTCATTCCAAACATTCTGATATTACTCAACTTAATAAATTTTAACATTTACCCATTTGGTTAATTTTACCTAAATAGGTAAGTTTGTATTGTAATAATTCAAAAAAAATAATGGCTAAGAAAATTTCAACTGAGGATAAAATACTCAAATCGGCTCAAGAAATATTTCATCACAAAGGATTTGAAGGAGCACGAATGCAAGAAATTGCAGATAAAGCAGAAATAAATAAAGGTTTATTACATTACTACTATAAATCAAAAGACAAATTGTTCGAGTCTGTTTTTAATATAGCACTTAAGCAGATGCTCAGTAAATTGAATGAAGTATTGAGGGAAGAAATAGACCTATTTACTAAAATTGAAAAACTTGTTGATAGTTATATTACTGTTCTTAGTATTAACACCTTCATACCTAATTTCGTATTTCAAGAGATAAACCGTAACCCTGATTTTTTCATTGAGAAATTCAGGAAATTTAACACCAACGAAGGAATTAAGGTTTTTGAAAAACAGATTGAAGAAGAAACTGCAAAAGGAACAATCATTAAAATTGACTCAAAGCAGTTGATAATCAACATTATATCAATGTCAATATTCCCGTTTATGGCTAAACCAATGGCTATTGGTATTCTAGAACTAACCGAGAAAGATTATAAAAAAATAATTGACGATAGAAAAAAACTTGTTGCAAAATTTACGATTAATGCTATTAAGAAATGATACAGTAAGACAGTGATGCAGTTAATAAATACTTATGAGTGCCTAAAATTAAGAGTTAACAATTCAAGTTTCACAGAACAGTACTATAAATAATGAACTTAATAAAATTAAATATGAAAAAAATATTCAACATTATCTTACTAATGGCATTACCTAGCTTACTATCGGCACAAGTGTTGAGTGTAAGCATAGACGAATGTAGAACCTCAGCAAAAGAGAATTGGCCAACTTTCAAGAAGATGGCTTATCAGCAAGAAAATAGAGAACTTGTAAACAAGACTCTAAACAAAAATTACTTGCCAAAGTTAACTCTTAGCGGAAGTGCAACTTATCAATCGGAAGT
>JADGDT010000043.1:0-19967 GCA_016744755.1 Ichthyobacteriaceae bacterium
TGATTTCAATAAGTTTAGAGAATACCAATGCTAGATCAGAATATCTACGCACTAAAAATCAGATATTTATATAATAAACGCTATTATTAACTATAGCCATTATAAATTGTATTACTATTTTATATTTGTAGAAAAAAAGTATGGCGTTAGGTTTAAAGTTCCAAGGGCCATTAATTATTAATAGGTTATCTATTAAACTTTATCGTTTAACTAATTTTCTCAACATCACTTCTAATCCATTGAGTTTTATCTCATACATTGCAGCCAACATCTCACCCATTTTACCTTTAGGAAAACCTTTGGAATGATACCACACTAGATATGGCTCTGGTAAATCTATAAGTAAACGACCTTTATATTTTCCAAAAGGCATCTTTGTTTCTAAGAGTTTTATTAGATCTTTTCGTTGTTGGTCTGTGCTATACATTTTATCAAAATTAACTATTATTGATTCAAAAAAAGCCCAATAGTTATTTAAACTAATGGACTTTATGTGAAAATATTCTCAAAATATAATTCTATGCAATCATAGTTACAGGGTTCTCTAAATACATTTTAAATGTTTGCAAGAACATTGCACCTGTAGCTCCATCAACAGTACGGTGATCGTTTGCCATAGTTACTTTCATTGTATTACCTACAACAATCTCTCCATTTTTAACAACTGGCTTTTGCACAATTGCTCCAACAGATAAAATTGAAGAATCTGGTTGATTGATGATTGAAGTAAATTCTTCTATACCAAACATTCCTAAATTAGAAATTGTAAAAGTACTTCCTTCCCAATCTTCTGGCATTAGTTTTTTAGCTTTTGCACGAACTGCATAATCTTTAACTTCAGCAGAAATTGTAGTCAACTGTTTAGTATCAGCAAACCTGATTACAGGTACCAGCAATCCATCTTCTACAGCAATTGCAACACCAATATTTACATGATTGTTGTAACGAACTTTATCTCCACGCCACGATGTATTTACATTAGGATGTTTCTTAAGTGCCATTGCAGCAGCTTTAATCACCATATCGTTGAAAGACACCTTTGTGTCAGGTATATTATTAATGGATTTTCTATTGGCAATTGCTTGATCCATATCTATTTCTACCGTAAGGTAATAATGAGGTGCCTCGTTTTTTGATTCTACTAAACGACGAGCAATAGTTTTACGCATTTGCGAAACCTTCACTTCCTCAAAACTTTCTTGAAATGGAGATGACTCCACTGGCGCAACATTAGATACCACTATTTCTTCTTTATAAGAGTCAATATCACGTTTTACAACACGTCCGCTTTCTCCTGTACCTGAAACTTTTGCAATATCAATACCTTTATCCATAGCTAACTTCTTTGCCAATGGCGAAGCTAAAATTCTACCATCGGAAGTTTTTGCTTGGGTAACTTGTTGCTGATTACTGGCAACTGGTTGCTTGTTACTTATTGGATCCGAGGCAAGGTTGCTGATCGGAGCCGAAGTAGGGTTGCTGAGCGGAGTCGAAGTAGGGTTGCTGAGCGGAGCCGAAGTAGGGTTGCTGAGCGGAGCCGAAGTAGGGTTGCTGAGCGGAGCCGAAGCGTTTATGATTGAAGAAACATCAGTCCCAGCTTCTCCTAAAATAGCAATAATAGAATCTACAGGAGCACTTTCGCCTTCTTGAATTCCTATGTAAAGCAAAGTTCCTTCTTGGAAAGATTCGAACTCCATAGTAGCTTTATCAGTTTCAATTTCTGCTAAAACCTCTCCTTCAGTTACTTTATCTCCAACTGCTTTATGCCATTGTGCTACTACTCCTTCTGTCATAGTATCACTTAAACGTGGCATTGTTACTACTTCAACGTTTAAATCATCAGCTAAATTAGTTTCAGAAACTTGTGTTTCTTCTTTTACAACTTCTTTAGGCGATTCAACAGTTTCTGCAACTTCTACTGAGCTTCCTCCTGCAAGAATAGCAGAAATATCTTCTCCTTCTTCTCCTAATATTGCTAAAACCGAATCAACAGGTGCTGCATCTCCTTCGGCAATACCAACATACAATAGAACTCCTTCTTGAAAAGATTCGAATTCCATTGTTGCTTTATCCGTTTCTATCTCGGCAATAACATCACCTTCTTCTACTTTGTCTCCCACTTTTTTGTGCCATTGTGCTACTACTCCTTCAGTCATAGTATCGCTCAAGCGTGGCATTGTTACAATTTCAGCCATTGTTTTATGTATTAAATAGTGAGTAATTGAATGAATAAACATCTAATTGCTCTAATAAAATAATCTTAGTTTTTTATGAAAGGGTAATCCTCTTGAGCGTAAACATCTGCATACAAATCAGCATCCTCTGGAAATGGTGAGTCTTCGGCAAACTTAACTATTTCTTTAATATGCTCTTTTACTGATGCATCTATTTCAGCTATCTCTTGGTCTGTTGCATACTTTTTAGTTTTAATAACTTCAAGAACTTTATAGATAGGATCTAACTTTACATACTCAGCAACTTCATCTTTTGTACGGTATTGTTGAGCATCAGACATAGAGTGCCCTTTGTAACGATATGTTTTTATTTCTAATAAAGTTGGACCATCACCCTTACGAGCTTTTTCCATTGCTTTAGAAACAGATTTTGCTACAGCAACTGGATCCATGCCATCAACAGCTTCGTTTGGCATATTATAGCCATCCCCCATTTTGTGCATGGCTGTTACGTTAGAAACACGTTCAACAGATGTTCCCATTGCATACTGATTATTCTCGATAATAAAAACTACTGGGAGTTTCCAAGTCATTGCCATATTCAGTGTTTCGTGAAAAGTACCTTGACGTGCAGCACCATCTCCAAAAAATGTAAGGGTTACTGCTTTTCTATCGAAATATTTATCGGCAAAAGCAAGTCCTGCTCCTAGTGGAATCTGACCACCTACAATACCGTGTCCTCCGTAAAAACCTTTATCTTTAGAAAACATGTGCATTGACCCCCCATTACCTTTTGAAGTACCTGTTGCTTTTCCAAGCATCTCGGCCATAATACGTTTTGGATCTTCTCCAAGTCCTATTGGCTGGACGTGATTACGGTATGCAGTAATCATTTTGTCTGTACCAATTTCCATAGCGTGAAGACATCCTGCTAATACAGCTTCTTGACCATTGTACAAATGCAAAAAACCTCTGATTTTTTGTTGTATATAAAGTGCTGATGCTTTGTCTTCAAATTTTCTCCATAACAACATATCTTTATACCAATTAAGATATGTTTCTTTTGTGATTTTCTTCATTCCCAATTTTTTATTCTCTTATTTCCCAAATAATGATTACAAAATTACAACAAAATTTCAATTTCCCACATTGAAATTTAATTATGTAAATTACTGATATTGAATAAACTAACCATGTGTCAAATAATTAATCCATAATTAATTGTATTTTCTACACTAAGCTACCGTCAAAACTGAATGGCAAAAGGTCTTTTACAGAACTTGTTTTAATTACCTTACCTGTTTCTCCTGTAAAGTATATTTCTATATCTGAGTTCTGTTTAGCCTCATATTCACTCAAAACCTGCCTACAAGCTCCACAAGGTGAAACTGGAGTTTCCACTAGTCTCAATTTTGATTTCCCTGATAAAACAAGTTTTATAACTTTTACACCAGGATATAAAGCTGATGCTGTCCAAATTGCTACCCTCTCGGCACACATACCCGATGGATATGCTGCATTCTCTTGGTTGTTACCTGTAATAATTTCTCCATTTTCGAGAAGTACGGCTGCTCCAACACTAAATTGTGAGTAAGGCGAATATGATCTATCTCTAGCTTCTATAGCTAAATCCATCATTTTTTTGTCGGATGTATCTAAATCATCCTTATCAGCATATTGCTCAAAGCTAGCTGAAAACTGTATTTTTTTCATATTTCACTCTAATATTTGTTGAAATATACATCTTTGTTTACGACTGACAAATTTACTTATTTAAATTTATTCTAAATGTATATTCCATAAAAAAACACTCTAGAGGTATAGAGTGTTTTTATAATGTTATAATTTATTCTATTTTTTTATTCTTCTTCATATTCATCGCCTAGTAAATCAAATGAATCTAAATCTATAGATAACGAAAAACGCAATGTATTTTCTAGTGGACTTTTCACGTCACTCATATTAAGAAGGTAAGAAAAATCTAAGCCAATAGAGTTGTACATAAACCCAAAACCTAAAGTTGCGTATTGTCTAGATCCTTTAAATTCGCTTTCGTGAAAATAACCTCCGCGTAGGGCAAAAGTTTTATCGTAAACATACTCTGCTCCTACTCCCCAAGCTATCTCAGAAAGTTCTTCTTTAAAAACACTTCCACTTTCTACTACATAAGTTCCATCAGAATTAGTTTTAAATCCAGTAGGATCATTATCATCCTCAATTCTGTAACCTGGAGCATCATAAAAAGATTTAAATACACCTTCTATTACACCTACATTAGGGTCTTTTCCTGCTCCTATTTCATCTGTAAGGTTACCATTATTATCTTCTTTATAATAAGGAGGTGTAACAACTAATAATTTATTTACATCAACCATAAAATTAACCTCATTATACTCATCAAACTTAAAGTTATATCCAACTCCCAACCTCATATTTGTTGGAAGGAAATATTCGCTTTGAGAATCTTCGTTATACGACATTTTAGGCCCAATATTAGAAATATTCCATCCTGCTGTAAATGTACCATCAAAGCTTTCATATCTTTTAGTTTTACCAGTGTAATAACCTGCAATATCTACTCCTACTGATCTTCCCGGCCCAACATCTGCTCCACCATTAAATCCACCTGACGAAGCTATATTGCTCTGAATATATCTTAGAGAAACTGCCATAGAGAATCTATCATCCAATTTTAGAGCATAGGCAACATCAAACGAAAATTCATTTGGATTAATAATACCTGTAGGGTTTCCACTATCGTCTGTCATTTGAATCTCTCCTAAACCAAAATATCTTAAACTCCCACTTACAGAGCTTCTATCGTCTATTTTGTAATATCCCGAAACATATCCAACAAAAATATCTGAAACTAATTCACTAAGCCATGGTGTATAAGAAATACCAATACCAGAATTACTTTCGGCAAAAGCATATTTAGCAGGATTCCAATACTGAGAGTATACATCTGGCGAACTTGTAGCTCCAACATCGCCTAAAGCTCCTCCTTTACCATCGGGTGTAATTGTAAGGAATGGTGCTGCTGTTGTAATAACATTTTGTTCTTGGGCACTTAAGTATCCAGATATAATTAGAAAAAAGGTTAAAACGAAAAACTTTGTATTTTTTTGCATCATATTAATTTTGTGTACAAATATGTTAAATATTATCTAATTATCATTAATTTATTTACTTCTTCATTAGAAATTTTTCCTTCTTCGGAAATAGTACTAACTCTGTAAATATATGTTCCACTTGGTAAGAGAGTTCCACTATCGCTATCTCCTCTCCACACTATATCATTAACTACAAAACCATCGTAATTATTGTGGTGATTAATAGTTTTAACTAATAAACCTGATATTGAAAAAATTTCTATCCTAGTTGTTAATACTTCATTTGGATGGTTATGCGAAAAACTAAAAGTTGTTGTCTCTACGAAAGGATTTGGATAATTTATGATTTCACAAACCACAACTTCATTATCATCGCTAACTCTGAAATGTAATATTTCTGTTGAAGAATTATTAAACACATCCCAAGCTACAACTTCGGTGGTGTAATATCCTGGTTTTAATCCTAACAATTGGTAGCTAACTCTTCCTTTAGAATAACTATCTATTTCAGATTCATAGAATTCGTTAAGAGTAATTTCTTTGTTTACTCCATCTGATGTTAATATCATTTTAAGATCATGACCAATACCGTTTCCAACAGTGTTAATTCCTGATTCGTCTTCTAAGTCTACTAGAAGTAATGGGCTTGAATTTGTTATTCCTCCATCAACAAAAAACTCATTATTGATATACATCTTCATTTTAGGACCTTCGGTATCTACATCGGCTGTAATGTCTATTCCTCCAACAATTATATCCGAATTATCTCCTGATGCATCATTTACAATACCCATTTCGTCTGACATCGCATAAAATGATAACTTGCCATTTCCGTATGCGTAATTTATATCCTTGGGAACAACAAACTCCATAGTAAACTCACCATCTGTAACAGTAGATTTACCTTTGTAAATTACATTTTTCTGTACCCAATAAGGAATTTTTATTCCGAAGTTGTTATTATCTAATGATTTTAAATTTACTTTCTTATCGTACATCAAAGGAAATGCAACACCGTTGAAACTAACATCTTTACTCCCATTAACCCTTATTTCTCCTTCAATATTTACTTTCATTAGGGATTTGATAGTATCAGTAGTAGAAACATCTTCGTAATTAACTTTAGTAACAAAAATTTCTTTCTTTGGATAAGCCAACATCAATGCAGGATCTCCTATTAACGAGACAGTTCTTCTACTGCGGTACGATGGAAACCTGTTTTTGGCTCTGCGCAAAACTTCTCCTATAGTAATGTGTTCTTCTTCCTTTGCTGGTAATAAAAAACCAAGTATAGCATCATTTATCTTGCTTCCAAAACTAACTGTAATCTCTCTAGTAGTCGAAATTAAACCTATGCTACCTCCATCTTTATAGATCATTAGCTTTTCTCCTCCTGTATATTTATCTGGGTTATCGTAACGAGAAAACTCGCATGTAACAGTAATAAATAACGGGAGGTTTGAATTATTCTGAAATTTCTCAACATCATCAATATAAAATAACCCTTCCCCTGTCCAAGCAACTTCGCTACCATGACCAAAATAATTAGTAACTAAGTTACCATTCTGTACATTCTGCATAAAATCTATATGTGCATCAGGGTATCTATTTCCACCTGATGTCTTCTCAATTTTATATGTATCTAAATATACTTTTTGATGATTGTAACTCGAATTTCTAGAACTTAATGATGTAGAAAGCTTCTCAGTATCTATCATCAATTGAGCTTCCCATACATCATGAGAAATATCATCAGCTAAAAACTGAATTTTATTTCTCCAATCGCCTAAAGATTCAAATGAGTTGTACCCAACAATTTTGTTTACAACATCATCTCCTTCTTCGTTAGACATTATTGGAATTCTACCTACAGCAATATCTAGAAGATCATTTCCTGTAATATTATCTCCTTCATCATCATCCATAAAACCAAAATAATCATCACTAACAAATGACGATGATTTTGATGTACTAGCATATGATTGATAACCTGGAACATAGTTTGTATTATCAGTAAGTCTATCTTTGAAATCGTAACTAGCATCACCAAACATTAATAAATATTTAAGTTTAGAAGGAGAGCTTCCCTTTTGATAGATCATTCTAACATACTGCCTGATGGCAATCAAATCTTGTCGACCAGAACTAAACTCGTTATAAATTTGTTGTACATCTACAACCTGAACTGATAATCCATTGTTCCGGTGAAAATCAGCTAAATCATTTGCCGAATTAATAAAATTTTCATGAGTAATAATTACGTAATCTACTTCTGAATGACTATGAATATTTTGATTTACTACTGATTCTAAAACTGTTGGTATGTAATAATCTGTATCGGAAATCAACTGATAGAATTCAACTTCTCTAGAATCTTCTTTAAAAGATTTAAAACCAGTGTTATTAATTAACGTAATTAACTCTGGGGATGTTGGGTTTGTAACCCTCCATACTTTACTTAAATTACTTGTATTTGAAATCTTATATTCTGAAACTCCTCCATCTTGACTAGCATCAATATTATGAAAAATAAATTGAGAGTTTTCAAATACTAATTTACTTGTAGCCAACACCTCTATAAAATCTAACAAACATTCACCTTCACCTCCATATGTGAAGCTAAAATTAACATCAATATTTTCGTTTGATGAAGTTATGGTTTTCTCTTTTCGTGAAACTCTATAATCAGATGACCTTCCAAAACTAAAACTATAAAGATCAATACCATTGGCATTTACATCTAGGTTTGAAGATGTTAAAGGGTGAGCACCAACTCTAGTATATATTGTTACATCCTTGGTTACATCTCTATTCGGAAAATCAAAAGAAATAGTTTGATTAGGTTGTTTTTCAAATTGTTCGCCAAACCATTGCTGACCAGATTCTATAAAATTACGCTCATCTATTTCATGAGCATCACGGCTATCATAATAATCATATGTTTCTACAACTGTTCCTGAAATAATATCAGAATTAACAACTCTTTTACCTAACTCTTCTTTTACTGTAACAAAAACATAGTTATTGTCATCGTAAATATTCTTTACATGCAAAGCATAGTTTCCTCTAATTTTCCCCCAACGACTTGAACTTTCTGCATAAAACAAAACATAATCATCGTTATCAAATTTACCGTCAGATTCTCCTTGTACTTCTATAGAAAATTCACGCAAATCATCAGAGTCATAATCTGAATTTAACTCTGGCAACATTCCTCCTTTTTGTCCGTAAACAGCAATATTCCTTGGATCTATACTACTCAACGACATTCCCAATTTAGATGCTATATCACCCATCATGCTATTATCTATCTTATATACTCCACTTTTATCTACAGATAATTTCACCCAACTACCACTAGACAATATACTGTTTTCTTTGAAGCTAAAAGTATAGCTAGTTTTTGATAAATTAAGATCATCAGACTTACTAATACTTTTATTTATCGCTATCTTAATTTTAAATGATGACAGGAGTGTTAGTGTGTTGTTTTTGCTAACTAATGGATTAATTTTTATTATTGGCACCCATCCATTTCTACCATGAGTCCACGAAATTTTACTTGAAAATGTATTCCCTATTGAAATAGAGTCAGGCTTTGATGTGTTATCAATGTCAATAAAATTAAAATCTACAAGACTAATATTTGGTTTATTTATAAAAGTATTATCTGATAGTATCAAATATAAAGTATCATTCTGAATATATTGACTATCACTTTCCAAATAATACTTATTATCTTCTTGTTTAAATTCCCAATCAATAGATATTGGAAATTCTGAAATTTGAGCAGTTGATAAAACTGGACTCAATAATAAAAATATGTAGTATAGATATTTAACCATGTATATTTTACTCTTTAAAAACGAAAATACAATCAGTAGCGATATAACGTTATCCTATACTATTTAGTATCTATCACAACTTACATATCACAAATTAATTAAGAGCGCAAATAAACAATAAAAAAATTGTTTTTACGAAATACAAAATAAAACTTGTTTCTCTGCGTTAATATTAATCAAGAAATAAGCATAATTAAAAATCGTTTTTTTTATTACTCATCGTGTTTTTTTTAACTACAAAAAGCAATGATTTTTCTTACAACAGCTCTAATTCACTGATTTACAAGTAATTGGTGTTGTATAAAAAAACATACTGAATTTGACATTTTATATTGCTATTTTTTGAATTATTGTATCTTGCGGGACTAATTATTCATACAGGAAAGTGTTTTTTATGAAATACTTAAAGATATAAGTTGTTTCTTTTATTCCTGATATGAGCTATGAAAATAAAAAATAATACACATGAAACTATTGTACAGATCTAGCATTCGCAACTTATCGTTGCTAACAGTTACTGTATCAATGTTATTTGCATGCGGCGGTAACAATGACTCTTCAGCAACTGGTTGGAAAATAAATGAAGAAGGAAATGGAGGTTTCGAAGCAGTTACAGATTATCAAGAGCAAGAAACTGGACCTGGTCTAGTTTTTATTGAAGGTGGAGCTTTTACAATGGGACGAGTTCAAGATGATGTTATGCACGATTGGAATAATTCTCCAACTAAAATACACGTACGATCATTTTATATGGATGAAACTGAGGTTACAAACGTAAGCTACAGAGAGTATCTCTATTGGTTAAAAAGAGTATTTCCTCCATCAGAAGATCAATACAAGTACATTCATTCATCTGCTCTGCCTGATACACTGGTATGGAGAAACAGACTTGGTGCTAATGAAGTTTTTGTTGACAATTACTTAAGACACCCAGCTTACAATTTTTACCCTGTAGTTGGAGTCAACTGGATTCAGGCAACTAAATTTGCTAACTGGCGTACTGACAGAGTCAATGAAAAAATATTGATTGACCGTGGAATTATTAGAGATGATGTGAATAAAATGAAGAACGATGGTGGTACTGAAGCTATCATTTATGGGGAATCTCATTTCACTACCGACAGATATATCAAAGATCCAAATAGTGTATTTGGAGACAACAAGGATATTTATGGAAAAGGTCTTCCAGATATATCTCCTAGCTCAGATGTTAAAGCTGACGATGGAGGTTTTGAAGGACGTCATGTAGTTATGGAAGATGGTATTATTTTACCAAAATACAGACTACCTACAGAAGCAGAATGGGAATTCTCGGCACTTGCATTAATTGGCAATAGAGAGTTTAACACTATCAAAGGAAGAAAAAAATTCCCTTGGAATGGAAAATCTGCTAAATCACAAAGCAAAAGAACTAAAGGAGATTTATTAGCCAATTTTAAAGCTGGTAGAGGAGATTACAAGGGTATTGCAGGTTGGTCTAACGATGGAGCAGATATTACTAATCAAGTTAAATCATACCCTCCTAACGATTATGGATTATACGATATGGCTGGTAACGTTTCAGAATGGGTTGCCGATGTTTACCGTCCAGTAATTGATGGTGATGCTAATGATTTTAGCTACTATAGAGGTAATGTATTTACACGTGATTCTGTTGATGCAGATGGACATATAGTTACAGTGACTGAAGATGCTATTGAATACGACACTTTAAGTAATGGAAAATTAATCCCTAGAGAATTACCTGGAGACATTGCTAAAGTTAATGTTAATGATAAGGATACTTACATGCGTCCGAACTACAACAAGTCTAACAATGTTAACTATAATGATGGAGATAAAGAATCGAGTGCAGATTACGCAACCGATAATTCTAAAGATGAAAAAAAGAAAAATATGTATAACTCTCCTGAATACAAATACAAAACTGATGACAATGGAAAACCTAAATACGACACTAGTAAAAGAACTTCTTTAATTAATGATAAAGTTAGAGTTTACAAAGGTGGTTCTTGGGCTGATAGAGTATACTGGTTAGACCCCGCACAAAGACGTTATATGAATCAAGACATGTCGTCTAATGCTGTTGGATTTAGATGTGCTATGGATAGAGTTGGTAGTCAAGTTGTAGATGCTAGAAAAGCTTACTAATTATAATAATAATATTTTTAAAAACCCGAAATGTTTACTTAACGTTTCGGGTTTTATTTTATTTTTACATTTCATAAAGATGATAATCTAGCTTTTTACTACAAACAAATTTAGATAAAATGAAAATTGAAGACCTATATAAATTATATACACAATCGTATAAAATTTCAACAGACACAAGATCTATAGAAAAAGGAAGCATTTTTTTTGCATTAAAAGGCGATAAATTCAATGGAAATAAATTTGTAGAAAAAGCATTGGAAGCTGGTGCCGCAATAGCTGTTATCGACGAAAAAGAATATTATGTAAAAGGAAAAACATTCCTTACCGATAATGTTCTAACATTTTTGCAGAAATTTGCAACCTACCACCGCAAACAACTAAAAGCTACATTTATTGGTATTACTGGTACTAATGGAAAAACAACAACCAAAGAATTAATAAATCAGGTTTTATCTAAAAAATACAATGTTCAAGCTACTAAAGGAAATTTCAACAATCACATAGGCGTTCCTTTAACTTTGCTTAGTGTCAAACCAGAACACGATATGGCTATTATTGAAATGGGAGCAAATCATCAAGGAGAAATAGCTGACTTATGCAAAATAGCAATGCCTGAATACGGATATGTTACTAACTTTGGTAAAGCTCACCTCGAAGGTTTTGGTAGTTTTGAAGGCATCATAAAAACAAAAAGCGAATTGTTTAAGTATATTCTAAGTACAAACGGAACAGTATTTGTTAATGGCGTAGATCCTATACAAGTTGAAAAAACTACCAATAACAAAAAAAGCTTTTTTTCTGATAAAATATTCTTTGAGGGAGCAAACCCCTTTGTTGCTGTAAACAACAACGGACTTTTGATTAAAACAAAACTGATAGGTAATTACAACTTTGCAAACATTAAATCTGCAATATCTATTGGTGAGTTCTTTGGAGTATCAAATATAAAAATAAAAGAAGCACTTGAAGAATACACTCCAACAAACAACAGATCTCAAATAATAAAAAAAGATAGTAATACTATAATTTTGGATGCTTATAACGCAAATCCAACAAGTATGCGAGCAGCAATTTGTAATATTGAAGAAATGGATTCCGACTACAAAGTTGCCATTCTTGGCGATATGTTTGAGCTAGGAAAGTATTCAGAAGATGAACATTTATCTCTAGCTAAAGAGCTAGAAAATTCATTAATAGATGAGATATACCTTATAGGTAAAGAATTCTCCAAAACAAAGTTAGAAAAATTGAAATACTACATAAGTACAGAGGATTTAATTGATGCTGATGTGATTTCAAATATTAAAAACTCTACAATTCTAATAAAAGGTTCTAGAGGGATGGCTCTAGAAAAGATTTTAAATTGAGCTATTAAAAATACTTAAACTATAAATCACTAACGCCCTCTGATTAACTCTTAGGGTGTGTGTTTTTTGTCCCAAATTAACTTGTCATCCCGAAATACAATTACATCCTAAAAACACAAATCTTATAATCTAATTTTTATTACTAGTTACGAACATCGCATATTTGCACTACCAAAATTTAAGAGATATGTTTTTAACAGCGATAATTTTAGCAGTAGTTACAATCAATTTTTTCTTTAAAGCAAAACAGCTACAACAACAAAAAATAAGAGTAAGATCAAATGATGATGACAAGTTTATTTAATAACTGATTCTCCGTTTGACTAAAGATATTTAACGTTTTGCAGGTTACCTACAAAATCCAAAAACAACCACTATTATCAAAGACCTGATAGGCTATCCCTTGAGGGTCTTTGCTATTTATAAACACTAAAATTACGCAACTACAAAAATCTCAAGCTGTCTCTATAAATACTTTAAGTTTATTTCGCTAAGTATTCCTTTAATCTGAAATTAGTGCTCTTAGTAAATCAAAAAAAGAATTGTAACTATTCAGGTAGTATGAAATAATCGTTTTTTAGTGTATCCGAGCAAATTTACAATAACACTACCACTCATTAATAATTTAGTGTATTGTTATTAACACTTCTTTTTTTTACAAGGATAAATCAGGAAGAACAAAATGTAGCTCTACCTCTAGAACAAATTCTTTTGGAAAAACAACTACAAAGTACAATTACACAAAATAGTAACCGTAACCTTTAACTAAAAATTATTTTAGATTTTCAACTCATTTTGTGGAATTTTCTTATTTATTTCTTGAGTCCGTCAGGTTCAATTATTATATAACATCTAACTATACAGTTTAATTGTCTACTTTCAGCTTTCTGCTACGGGATTAGATTCTATTTTACAACTTCACCAACAATTTTAATATAAAGTTCAATTCCTTCGTGTATCTCGCTAATCTTAATATATTCGTCGGCAGTATGAGAACGTGCAGAATCTCCAGGCCCCATTTTTAAAGATGGTTGACTAATAAAAGCTTGATCTGAAAGCGTAGGAGATCCATAAGGTTTTCTTCCTAATTTCAATCCTGATTGAACAATTGGGTGTTCTTCTGGAATAAAAGAAGGATTAAACCTTATTGACCTAGCATTAATTTTGGAAACAGTATTTTTTTTAATAACATCTAATATTTCATAATTTGTATAATCCTCTGTAGAACGTACATCAACAACATATTTACACGTTGCCGGCACAACATTGTGCTGTTTACCTGCTTCTATCTGAGTAACACTCATTTTAACCTTACCTAATACTTTTGATTCTTTAGCAAATTCGTAATTCTGAAACCAAGCAATATCTTTTATTGCATTGTAAATAGCATTGTCTCCCTCTTCTCTAGCAGCATGTCCTGCTTTCCCTGGAGCAAATCCTTCTAGAACCATAAGTCCTTTTTCTGCAATAGCCATTTGCATTTGCGTTGGCTCTCCAACTATTGCGAACTCAAAATCAGGCAAATTTGGCAATAAACTTACAATACAATGTGGCCCAGAATTTTCTTCTTCTGCTGTAATTGCAACCATAATATTGTATTTTAAATCTTGCTTTTCGTAATAATACAAGAAAGTACTTAGCAACGATACTGCAGGACCTCCAGCATCGTTACTTCCTAACCCGTACAAAATACCATCTTCTACATCTGGCGAAAATGGATCGCGAGTATAACCAGGGTTTACTTTTACAGTATCGTGATGAGAATTGAACAAAACGGTAGGTTTATCCTCATCATAATATTTATTCAAAGCCCAAACATTGTTATCTTGTCGATTTACTTTCTCTACTCCATTTGTTTTAAGAAAATCAACTAATATTACTGCAGTTTTATCTTCGTCTCCTGATATTGAAGGTGTAGAAATTAACTTCTTAAGAAGTTCTACTGCGTTATTCTGTAATGATTTTATTGTCATTTAATAGGTACGTCATATTGAGCGAAAGCTACAGTCGGAATGACGATTTATTATAAGATTAAACTAGTATGTTTAGCATCTTGATTATTAATATATTCTGTACTTGCAATTCTAACTATTTTTACTCCTTTACTTAACGCCTCAAAAGAATTATCGAGCTTAGGTAACATTCCATCAGCAACAATTCCTTTGTTTTTTAAATCGGCATATATTTCTGGGGTTATAGTTTCAATTACACTATTGCCATCATTTATATCTTTCATTACTCCTGGTAATTCAAAAATATAAACTAATTCCGTATCCGTTAATTTGGCAAGTCCTTTTGCTACTTCCGAAGCAATAGTATCTGCATTAGTATTCAGCAGTTGTCCTTTGCCATCGTGAGTAATTGCGTTAAAAACTGAAACTAATCCCATTTCTGAAAATTTTAAGATTGTTTCTCCCGATGCTTGTTTTACATCTCCAACATTTCCGAAATCTATTGTTGGGTGATTCCGTTTATCGGCAAGTAAAACATTGGCATCAGCCCCCGAAAGTCCAAGTGCATTAACTCCATTTGCTTGTAATGCCGCAACAACTTTTTTATTAACCAATCCGGCATAAACCATAGTTACAACATCTAGCATGGCATCGTCCGTTATTCTACGACCATCAACCATTTTTACTTCTATGCCCATATCTTTGGCTAGCTTAGAAGCAACTTTTCCTCCTCCGTGAACCAATACTTTTGGACCTTCAATTTTAGAAAAACTAACTATGAATTCTTCTAATGCCTTTGGGTTGTCAATTACATTACCTCCTATTTTTATTACTTTCATAATTTTCATCTGTACAGACGATGCATGCATCGTCTCTTTAATAATTTTACTCTTTATGGAGGCGATGCATGCATCGTCTCTACGTGATATTTTCCAATATTTTTTTCAAAACAATTTGTGCCGAATATGTACGATTATTTGCTTCTTGAATTGTTATATTTCTGTCTTTATTATCCATTACATCATCAGCAACAACTACATTTCTACGGACAGGAAGACAGTGCATGAATTTACCATTATTGGTTTTCTTCATTTTTGCTTCGTCTATCATCCACGAATAATCTACTTCTCCTGCTTGTCCGTAATTTTCGTACGAACTCCAATTTTTTGCATATATAAAATCTGCTCCTTCAAATGCTTTATCCTGATCGTATTCTATTGTTACTCCTTCTGTTTTAGATGAATCTAACTCATATCCTTTTGGATGAGTAATTACTAAATCAACTTTATCTGATTTCTTCATAAATTCAACAAAAGAATTTGATACAGCTTGTGGTAATAATTTTGGATGTGGTGCCCAAGTAAGAACAATTTTTGGTTTCTCTACAATTTTATATTCTTCAATAGTAATTAAATCTGCCAAAGCTTGTAGTGGATGACCAGTAGCACTTTCCATACTAACGATAGGTGCTGTAGCATACTTCTTGAAAGCTGAAATTACAGGTTCGGAATAATCTAATTCTCTATCTTTTAATTCAGGAAAAGTACGAATGGCAATAACATCGCAATACTGAGAAATTACCTCAGCAGCTTCTTTTATATGCTCTGCTTTATTGCTATTCATTACAGCCCCATCTTCGAACTCTAAAGCCCAACCATCAGAACCAATATTCATAACAATTACATTCATTCCAAGATTGAACCCTGCACGTTGTGTACTAAGACGAGTACGTAAACTAGGATTGTAAAATATCATTCCCAATGTTTTGTTCTCTCCCAAGTGTTTGTGTTCAAATGGCGATTGTTTTAATTCAACTGCTTCTTGAACTAATTGATCTAGGTTTTCTACGTCTTGTATAGATGTGTAATTTTTCATGTCATTTTATTTTTTCAATTTCGAAAGTATCAAATAAAACAGTATTATTCAATCAATTATTTAGGACTTCTAACAGTATGTTTCATCATTATCCTTAATGTTTTCTTCTATCCATTTCAAACAAACTTTAAAATCATTAAAGATTATATCTTTTGATATTAAATCAGGTATAATATCAATATTTTCAAGCATATATCTAGGTTGCTCACTCAATCCCATCAATAACACCTTAGTATTCTTACTACATAAATCTATCAATATATCTTCCAAAACAAACAACCCAGATTGATCTAAATACTTCATATTTTCCATTCTAATAATAATTACCTGAGCGTTATCTGGTATTTGCTTTGCTAATTGTTGAAACTCACTTGTAGAGCCAAAGAATAAAGGTCCTTGTATATGTTTAATAAATATTTTATTTTTTAGATTAGATGGTATTGAAACTTCATCACTCCAACTTTCCTCGTCCTTTAAAGGTACTATTTGAGAATAATTAGAAGTAAGGTCGCCAACTATTTTCATAAACATTAGCGATGATAATACAAGACCAATTCCTACAGCATAAACCAAATTCCATGTTGAAGATAACACTAAAACAACTAACATTACCAAAACCTCGGGCAATGGCATATTTGGTATTGCTTTTAGTCCTTTAAAATCCATAACTCCAATACCTACAGTTATTAAAATACCTGCTAATACTGCCGCTGGAATCTCAGATGCTAATGGGCTCAAAGCAATTAGAACAGTTAGTAAAACCAATCCAGATATCATACCAGAAAGTCTTGTTTTTCCACCTGCATTAACATTAACAACGGTACGAATAGTTGCGCCAGCTCCTGGAATACCTCCAAATATTGAAGCAACAACATTACCTATACCTTGCCCAATTAATTCTTTATTAGGTTTATGATGAGTTTTAGTCATATTATCGGCTACAACAGAAGTTAATAGGGAGTCTATTGACCCTAATAAAGCCAATGTTACAGCACTAAAGATATATGGTATAATACCACTTATACTAAACTGAGTGAATATCCTTAAATCTGGTATTGGAAACCCACCTGGAATTTGTTCAATACTTCTATAGTCAAGGTTAAATATAATTGCGGTGACCGAAACAATTATTAAGGCCGCCAAAGTACTTGGTATAGTGGTAGTAATTCTTTTGAAACCGTATATAATTATAATAGTTGCTAGTGCAAGAATTAACTCAACAAAATTTATATGATTAATAGCTCTTGGGAGTGTTTTAACAGATCCAATTACACCAGAAGAATTTTGAGCTGCTAAATCTCGGGCTTCCTCCATTATTTGTTGATTTGTAATTGTTTCTGCTCTTTTTATAGTTTCCTTAAAATTATCCAATACTAATACCCCTTCTTCTGCCTCGTCTATTAAAATATTATTAACAAGTATTTCTTCTGCTTTGGGTTTAAACTCGTTAACAAACTCTATATCTTCCTTTGGATAATACCCAATAGAAGGCATTATTTGCGTAATTAAAATAATTACACCAATGGCTGTCATAAAACCAGAAACAACAGGGTAAGGCATATATTTAATGTATGATCCTATTCCTATTACCCCTAATCCAACTTGTATAAGACCTGCCAATAAAAAAACTGATAATATTAATGGCAATGCTTGATCGACATTACCATTAAATTCGGCAACAATTTGTGCTATAATTACCATACTTACCGCAGTCATTGGTGCAGTAGGCCCTGAAATTTGAGTATTTGTACCTCCAAAAAATGCACCAAAAAAACTAATAAATATTGCTCCATACAAACCTGCATCAGGACCTAAGCCCGAAGAGACTCCAAATGCTAATGCTAAAGGCAAGGCAACTATTCCGGCAGTTAATCCACCAAAAAAATCTCCTTTAATATTTGAAAAGTCTAATCTAAATATATTTTTCATCTGTTAATATTTTTATATTTTGGTAAGATGGTATCTAACCTACGGTAGGTGTCATCTTATATTAAAATTTTAAATCCCTCCAAAATAAATATTTTTTTTCACAGTTACCTCTAAAAAGGTATTACTAGAATTGATACTAATATTGTCGTTAGTTATTTACCTATTTCAGCTATAGACTTTTTAACAGCTTCTACAAAAAACTCTAATTTCTCTTTAGTAATAGATAATGAAGGTAATATTCTTAATAAGTTTGGATTAGCTGCATTACCAGTAAGAATTTTATGATCGAAAAGAATTTTCTTTCTCAGTTCTGCAACGGGAAATTCCAATTCTACTCCAAGCATTAATCCTCTTCCTTTTATTTGCTTAATTTCTTTAATTTGCGAAAACAACTCTTTAAACTCTACTTCTTTTTGAGCTGCATTATCAATAAGCTTTTCTTCTTCAATTATTTCTAAAACTGAAATTGCAGCAGCCATTCCAAGGTGATTACCTCCAAAAGTTGTTCCTAGCATTCCATAATTAGCTTCAATATCTTCGTGAATAAGTACTCCTCCAATTGGAAAACCATTACCCATACCTTTGGCAGTAGTAATAATATCTGGTTTTATACCGTGGTGCTGGAAAGCGAAAAACTTACCGCTACGCCCGTAACCAGATTGTATTTCGTCAAGAATAAGGAAAGCTCTGTGTTGTTTAGATAGTTTCTCAACAGCTTTAAAAAACTCTGTTGTTCCTTCGTCTAATCCTCCTACACCTTGTATTCCTTCTATAATTACTGCAGCTACATCTCCTTTTTTCAATTCAGACTCTAAAGCTTTCTCATCGTTAAGTGGTAAAAAAGTTACTTCGTGACCTTTATTGATTTCAGCTTGTATTTTTGGATTTTGTGTTGCTGCTACTGCGGCTGAAGTTCTTCCGTGAAAAGCTTTATTGAAAGCAATAACTTTACCCTTTCCTGTTTTAAAAGACGCAACTTTTAGTGCATTCTCATTTGCCTCAGCTCCAGAATTACACAGGAATAAATTGTAATCACCACAACCAGAAACCTTTCCTAATTTCTCTGCCAATTGTTTCTGTAAAGGATTCTGAACAGAGTTTGAGTAAAAACCTATTTTCTCAATTTGCTCCTGAATAGCTTTTACATATTTCGGATGTGAATGTCCCACAGAAATTACTCCGTGACCACCATATAAATCTAAATATTTTTGTCCTTTATTATCCCACACATTTGTTCCCTCCGCTTTCACAAGAGTAATATCAAATAGTGGATATACATCAAATAATTTCATCTCTTTGTTTGTTTATTTGTTTATCGCTTCGCTGGTTATAAATGCTTTGCATTTTGTTTGTTTGATGCTTCGCATCTATTGTTTAAACTTGGTGTTTCTTTTTGTGTTATCATCAAAATATGATGATTTATTGTTTATCGCTTTGCTGGTTATTGTGCCGTTGGCACTGTTTGTTTGATGCTTCGCATCTATTGTTTAAACTTGGTGTTTCTTTTTGTGTTATCATCAAAATATGATGATTTATTGTTTATCGCTTTGCTGGTTAT
>JADGDT010000043.1:20067-23558 GCA_016744755.1 Ichthyobacteriaceae bacterium
TTGTTTATCGCTTCGCTGGTTATAAATGCTTTGCATTTTGTTTGTTTGATGCTTCGCATCTATTGTTTAAACTTGGTGATTTTTTTAATGTGACCATTAGAATATGATGATTCATTGTTTATCGCTTCCGCTGTACTCATCAAGTTTAAACAAAGGTTCAAAGAACCTATAAACATATGCCAAAGGCATATAAACAGCCAAGCATAAACTTTAATCATTTACTACCGACACTGTACTCTTCAAGTTTAAACAAAGGTTCAAAGAACCTATAAACATATGCCAAAGACATATAAACTGCGAAGCATAAACTCTATTAAGTTAGAAGTACTGTGCCTGAATCTTAAGTCCCGTTAACTCTTCTAGTCCAAACATCATATTCATATTCTGAACAGCTTGCCCAGATGCTCCTTTTGATAAATTATCTATTGTTGTTGTAACCAACAATTTATCTCCAAATTGTGCAAGATGAACCAAACCTTTGTTTGTTCCTACCACTTGCTTCATGTGAATTTTGTTTTTAGAAACTACAACGTTATCCGAATCCTTATAAAAGTCTTCGTAAATAGCGTAAGCCTCTTCTATTGTTCCAGAAAATTTAGTGTACATAGTTCCAAAAATTCCTCTTGGAAAATCACCACGACTAGGCACGAATAAAACTTCTTTATCGAAATCTGGTTGAAGTCTAACAATATTTTCTCCCATTTCTCCTAAATGTTGGTGAGAGAATTCTTTATAAGTAGAGAAGTTGTTATTTCGCCAAGAAAAATGTGTTGTAGCCATTGGCTTAACTCCTGCTCCAGTAGATCCTGTAACGTAATTTACATGCAAATCGTCTTTCAATAATTGCTTTGATGCTAACGGAATAATCGCTAATTGAATAGCTGTAGCAAAACAACCAGGGTTGGCTATGTAATTTGCTTTTTTAATTTCCTCACGGTTAATCTCTGGTAATCCGTACACAAATTCTTTACCTTGAAAAACCATATCGGCATCTAAACGAAAATCGTTGCTTAAATCAACAATTTTTGTTTCTGCTGAAAATTCATTTGCCTCTAAAAAAGCACTTGAATTTCCGTGTCCAAGACAAAGAAATACAATATCTACATCCTTGTTAATTTCACTAGCAAAACTCAAATCAGTATCCCCAATTAAATCTTCGTGCACATAAGAAAGTAAATTCCCTGCATTTGAAGTTGAGTAAACAAAATCAATCTCAGCCTCTGGATGGTTGATTAATATTCTACAAAGTTCTCCGGCAGTATATCCTGCACCTCCTATTATTCCTGCTTTTATCATTTTTTTATAGCCTTTGGCTATTGGCTTTTGGCTATTGGCTCAGCTTTTCAGATAAAGTCCAATGGCTAATGGCTAATAGCTATTTCTTATTTACTGCGTGATATATTTTGTTCTGAGTAGAAAGAATTTTAATAAACCCTTTTGCTTCGTCTGAGTTCCAAAGTTTATTTACTTCTCCGTACTCTCCAAATTCATTACTCATTAAATCGTGTTTAGATTTAATACCTAGAACCTGTGAGTTGTAAGGCATTAATGCTAATTCTACCGAACCAGTTACTGTTTCTTGAGAATTATGAAGGAAAGCTTCAATATCTCTCATTATTGGATCTAAATATTGTCCTTCGTGAAGTAACATTCCGTAGAAATCGCCTAATTGAGCTTTGTGATATTGTTGCCATTTCGACAAAACATTTTTTTCTAAAGCATGGTGGGCTTTAATTATAGTTAAAGCTGCTGCTGCTTCAAATCCTACTCTACCCTTAATTCCTATAATTGTATCTCCTACATGAATATCTCTACCAATTGCATATGCTGAAGTTAATTCTTCAACTTTCAATATCGCGTCAAGCTGAGGCAACTCTTCTCCATTAACACCAGAAATTTCTCCCTTAGTAAATTCGATAGTAATGTTACTAGACTCTGTTTTTGTAAGCTGACTTGGGTAAGCTGTATCAGGTAAAGAACCGTGAGAAGTAAGTGTTTCTACTCCTCCAATAGATGTTCCCCAAATACCTTTGTTTATTGAATATTGAGATTTCTCCCAACTTGCATCAACTCCATTCTTTACCAGGTAAGCAATCTCCTCCTCACGAGAAAGTTTCAAATCTCTAATTGGGGTAATAATTTCAATTTCTGGAGCAAGAGTTTGGAAAATCATATCGAATCTAATCTGATCATTACCTGCACCTGTACTTCCGTGAGCAACTGCATCAGCATCTACCGATTTTGCATACTCTATAATTGCAATAGATTGAAAAACTCTTTCAGCAGAAACTGAAAGTGGGTAAGTATTGTTTTTAAGAACATTGCCATAAACCATAAATTTAATAGCTTTCTCGTAATACTCTTGCGTAATATCAAGATTAACATGAGTAGTAGATCCCATCTGGATTGCCTTCTCGGTTACGTCTTTTAACTCTTCTTCAGAAAAACCACCTGTATTCACAAGTACTGTGTGAATTTCGTGTCCTTTTTCTACTCCTAAATACTTTAGACAGTATGTTGTGTCTAAACCTCCGCTGTATGCTAATACTACTTTTTTCATAATTTCTTTTTTTGAGAGACGCAAAGCATTGCATCTTTACTTTATATATTTTTACTACCGAGTATAGATAATAACATCACTATTTTATTTCCTTTAATTTTTTTTACTTTAAGAAAAATAGCTTGTTTAATTCTTTTTAATCTCGATAATTTCTTTGAATTCTCACTGTAATTAAATTTCACATCATGATGTTTAGGGTCGTACAAAAGACCTGTGCATAAACACATCTTTCTCTTTGTACGAGTTAGCACATCATAGTTAACGCAAGTTTCACATCCTTTCCAAAACAAATCTGTTTGTGGTAGTTCGGAGAAAGTAACAGGTTTGTATCCGAGGTCGGTATTAAGTTTCAGTACAACCAAACTAGTAGTGATACTAACTATTTTAGCTTTGGGATATAATTCTTTAGAATGTTCGAATATTTTACCTTTTATCCTTTTAGCAAGGCCTAATTTCCTGAAATCAGGATGAACAATAAGTCCGGAGTTAACTAGGTATTTGCCCTCTTGAAAAATTTCTATATACGAGAAACCTGCAAATACACCTTCACTAGTAAGAGCTATAACTGCCTTTTCTTCTTTAAGCTTTTTTTCTACGTACCCAACAGAACGCTTAGCAATACCTGTACCTCTAGCCTTAGCCGAAGTTTCAATGGTTTCTAAAATTTCCTCGACATACTTTAAGTGGGAAATATTACTAACGAAAATATCTATTTGCATGAAAAAATATAAATACCATTCACGATACAAAAAATCGTGTGAAATTTAATAAAACTATCTTTTTGGAAAAATCCTTCGAATTGAAATGATACGTAATCATTTATATATGCCTATCTACGCACGGGGCGACGACGGCGCAAATTCATAGCACAACGACGAGTAGGAAACCCGGCTGGAGTAATATTTGTATGTGCTATTGTGTTAATCACTTT
>JADGDT010000180.1 GCA_016744755.1 Ichthyobacteriaceae bacterium
AACTAGCAAACTCTATCAATTTTCTACGATAAACAGTTAGTACTTTTGAACGAGATACAAATCCTTTGTACTTTTCATTTTCAACAACGGGGATATTCCACATTCCACTTTCAGAGAATTTTTTCATAACCCTATTCATGTTATCATCTTCCAAGAAAATAATTTCTTCGGGAAGTTTCATGAAAGTTCTGACAAAAGTAGTTTCGTAAATTTTACTGTCGAACATTATCGACCTAATATCATCTATGTAAAGAACACCTACTAAATGATCTTCCGCATCAATAACAGGGAACATATTCCGTTTGGAATGACGAATTACATTCTGAACCAAATCACCTAAACTCATCTCTGGATTTATTGTAGTAAAATTTGTTTCTATTACCCTTTCAAGATGCATCATTGTTAAAACAGCTTGATCTTTATCGTGAGTAATAAGATGTCCTTTTTTTGCCAACTCATGATGATAAACTGAATGAGGAATAAATGTTTTTGTAATAGCATACGAAATTGCCGACACCAAAATCAATGGAATAAAAAGTTTATATCCTCCCGTTAATTCAGCAATAAGAAAAACTGCTGTAAGAGGTGCATGTAATACACCAGCAAGTATTCCGCTCATTCCCATAAGTGTGAAGTTCGTTTCAGATACGTGGTGACTAATTCCCGAAATATTAATAATTCTTGCTACAACATTACCTAAAATACTACCCATAAAAAGCACAGGCACAAACACTCCTCCAACTCCTTTTCCTCCAAAAGTAAAAGTAGCAGCAACAATTTTGAAAAGCATCAAGCCAACCAGAAGCGTAATTATTGCCCAATCTGTAGGCATGAAACTTTCTAGACGACTATGGTATAAATTCTCTGGAGTATTTCCACTTAGCAAGCTGTTAATCACCTCAAAACCCTCACCATAAAGTGGTGGAATAATAAATATAAGAACTCCTAAAAGAATACCTCCAATAAACACTCTTCGCCATTGACTCTCGATAGAATCAAAAAATTCGCCAACTTTAAAATAAACTTGACTGAAATAAATTGAAACAACACCCCCCATAATTCCTAAAAATATAATCCAAGGAGTATCGGAAAGTGCAAATTTATCTTTGAGAGTAAATTCTAAAATATATGCATCTCCAATTAGAAAATATGAAGTTAGAACTGCCGATACAGAAGCTAATAAAAGAGGTACAAGCGATGTAAGAGTTAAATCGAGACTGAAAACCTCAACAACAAAAATTATTGATGCAACAGGCACTTTAAAAATTGCTGACATTGCTCCAGCTGCTGCTGCACTTAAAAGTATCACACGAGTTTTAGAACTCAGATGAAATGCTCTTGCTATGTTAGACCCTATTGCTGCACCAGTAGAAACCGTAGGCCCTTCTAATCCAACAGAACCTCCAAAACTAACTGTTAGTGATGATGCTAGAACTGCTCCCCAAATTTGAAATCTTCTAATAATTCCATCCCGCTTAGAAATAGAATAAAGCGTTGTTGGTATACCGTGGCTTACATCATTCCTTACAATATATTTTATCGAAAGATAAGTTAGAATAAGACCTACAAGGGGAATCAAAAAATAAAAATAATTGGTGAATTCGCCAATTGCTCCGTGATGAAGAGCGTGTTGTATAAAGTGTGTAATATTCTTCAGTGCAACAGCAACTAGCCCTGTAAGTAAACCAATAACAACACTAAGAATATAAACAAATTCAGTATTCCTAATATGTTTTAGTCTCCAAACTAATAACCTTCCAAACTTTGAAGTTGGCTTCGGCATAATTTTCTAATGATTTTGAACATTCAATCCTACGGAAAGAGATTCTAACTTTTATTTCAGTAATAAAACTTAACCACAAAAGTCGCTAAGTACTCCTCAAAGAACATAAAGGAAGCTTAATGCTCCCCTTAGTTTAATTCTTTTGTTATTTTTCGTTTATACATTTTTGTTTGCCCCTTCCCTAAAGGGAGTAAAAAAGCATAAACTTAGTGTTCTTATGACTTTCCTTTGTGTCTTTAGTTAGACCTATTCACAAAGAAAAAATTGATTCTCTATAACTACAATATCTACAGTAAGTTTAAACAGTAAATGCGATAGCACTACCAAACCGTGCCGTAGGCACAATAAACAGCGAAGCAATAAACATATTATTTTTTAATATCTAACTTCAAGCTCAAGTCAACCAATTGCTCATCTGATACTGTTGCAGGAGAATCAATCATTACATCTCTACCAGAGTTGTTTTTTGGGAAAGCTATAAAATCACGAATAATTTCCTGTCCACCCATAATTGCAACAAGTCTGTCTAGCCCAAAAGCAATACCTCCGTGTGGCGGTGCTCCGTATTCGAAAGCATCCATCAAGAAACCAAATTGTTTTTTAGCCTCCTCTTCGGTAAACCCAAGATGAGTAAACATTGTTGCCTGTGTATTTTTATCGTGAATACGAATAGATCCTCCTCCAATTTCATTTCCATTCATTACTAAGTCGTAAGCATTTGCTCTTACTTTACCAGGATCGGTAGCTAGTAGGTGCATATCCTCAACCTTTGGCGATGTAAATGGATGGTGCATTGCATGGAATCTTTCAGAATCTTCGTCCCACTCAAGTAGAGGAAAGTCAACGACCCAAAGAGGTGCAAACTTTTTAGGATCTCTCAATCCAAGAGTTTCTGCCATATGTAAACGAAGATCTCCTAAAGCCTTACGAGTTTTATCAATTCCTCCAGCCATTACAAGAATTAAATCTCCTGGCTTAGAATCTACAACCTCAGCCCACTGAGTTAAATCCTCAGTAGAGAAAAACTTATCTACCGACGATTTAAAAGAACCATCCTCGTTGTGTTTTGACCAAATAAGTCCATTAGCTCCAATTTGCGGACGCTTAACCCATTCTATTAATTTATCTAATTGCTTACGTGAGTAGTTTGCACATCCAGGTACAGAAATACCAACAACCAATTCCTGGTCGTCAAACACTTTGAAACCTTTGTTTTTTGCTACATCGTTAAGCTTACCAAATTTCATGTCGAAACGAATATCTGGTTTATCAGAACCGTATAATTTCATTGCAGTAGCGTAGTCCATTCTTGGAAACTCAGCCACGTCAACATTATTTATTTTTTTCAACAAATGACGAGTAAGACCTTCAAATATCCCAAGAATATCTTCTTGTTCAACAAAAGACATTTCACAATCAATTTGAGTAAACTCAGGCTGACGATCGGCTCTTAAATCCTCATCACGGAAACATTTCACAATTTGGAAATATTTATCAACACCACCAATCATAAGCAACTGCTTAAAAGTTTGTGGCGACTGTGGAAGAGCATAAAATTGTCCCTCATTCATACGCGATGGAACTATAAAATCTCTAGCTCCCTCAGGAGTAGATTTTATTAAATATGGAGTTTCAACCTCCAAGAAATCAACATTTGAAAGATAATTTCTTACCTCTTGAGCTACTTTATGACGTAAAACTAAATTGTTACGAATAGGATTTCTACGAATATCCAAGTAACGGTATTTCATTCTGATATCCTCTCCACCATCAGTTTCATCTTCGATAGTAAAAGGAGGTAATTCAGATTTATTTAGTATTTTAAGATCGCTAACCTCAATTTCAATTTCACCAGTAGATATTTTCTTGTTTTTCGAAGCTCTTTCTATTACCGTACCAGTTGCTTGGATAACAAACTCACGCCCTAATTTCTGAGCCGAAGTCATTAATCCAGCATCTTTCTCATTAGAAAAAGCTAGCTGAGTAATACCGTATCTATCTCGTAAGTCAACAAAAGCCATTGCTCCCAAATCTCTCGATTTCTGAACCCAACCACTTAACGTAACATTTTCTCCTACGTTAGAAATATTTAATTCCCCACAATTATGCGATCTATACATCTTTATTCTGTTTTTCTTAATGTTGATACAACTTTAGTAACAGTCTATGTTTCAATACAATTAACACAACATTACTGTTTCAGCGTGCAAAAGTACATATTATTTAGCTTAATGAAAGAAACTCCAATAATAATTATCACAAACATTTAGTTTTTTATTTATGTGCCTAATCCAGCCATACGCTTATAGTTTTATTTGTAAAATGCTGTTCGCAATAGTTATGCAAGGGTATTTTGCTAAGGCAAAATCCAATGCATAACTTTGCTCTCAAAGCATTTGCCAAACAAAAGCTACCGCTACTATCTGGGGCAAAAAAAATAAGTCATCCGATTACTAATCAAGAGTGCGAAGATTAGTAATCGGATGACTAGAAAATACAACAAAAATAACTTTAAAAAAACAAAGGTGTTGCACCTACGGCGCTCAATCTCCTTTAACTCTATTACTTTACAAAAGTTACGCTCCTATGGAGCTATTTTTGTTAATTCTACAATCTTCCAATCACGAACCACGAGTGTGAAGATTAGTAATCGGATGACTTGAAATAAAGAAAATCGGATAACTTGAAAAGTTACAAGTCTTTCAAACTTTTCCCTTTATCTTTTGTAAGGGTAGCATTTTTTACAGAACCTACCTTCTGCGATGAGTAAATACTTGTATGTCCTGAGAAAATGTATGCTACAACACTAGCAACCCCTGCATAAATTCCAATTTCGCCACCAAACAATTCCAT
>JADGDT010000044.1:0-4575 GCA_016744755.1 Ichthyobacteriaceae bacterium
AAAGTTCTTCACTTTGTAAAAGACGTTCACGTTATTAAAGACAACATGTTTGATGTACCTCCTTTATTCAAGTTAATTCAGGAGCAATCTGATACTGATTGGAAAGAAATGTATCAAGTTTTTAATATGGGTCACCGTATGGAGATTTACCTTCCCGAAGAATTTGCACAAAGTATAATTGAAATATCTGAAAGCTTCAACATAGACGCAAAGATAGTTGGTAGAGTTGAATCTTTTGAAGGAAAGAAACTAACTATCAATTCTGAATTTGGTACTTTCGAATATTAAAATTATGTTGAACCGTTTAACTGTTCTAAGTTTAATTGATAAACAGTTAAACAGTTAAACAATTCATCAGTTAAACAGTTAAACAGCTCGAAGCAAAAAGCTCAAAGCTCGAAGTATTAACTTCTAAGCTAAAAGCTAAAAGCCAAAGGCCAAAAGCATTAAGAGATGGCATTAATAGATCAATTACAGCATATAAAAACTCGTTTCGACGAGGTGGCAGATTTAATTATCCAACCAGATATTATAACTGACCAAAAAAGATACGTTAAGTTAAACAAGGAATATAAAGACCTCGAGACAGTTGTAGAGCAATACTACAAATACAAGACACTTCTAGAAAATATTGAAGAAGCCAACGAAATTATTGCCGATGGTAGTGATGCCGAAATGGTAGAGATGGCTAAAATGGAGTTGGACGATGCAAAAACTCAAGTACCTGAACTTGAAGAACATATTAGTTTCCTGCTAATTCCTAAAGACCCTACAGACAGTAAAAATGTTGTAGTAGAAGTTAGAGCAGGTGCTGGTGGCGATGAAGCTAGTATTTTTGCTGGAGAATTATACCGCATGTACACAAAATACGCCGAATCTAGAAGATGGAAAGTTGATGTTGTAGATTACAACGAAGGTACTTCTGGAGGGTTTAAAGAAATGATTTTCAATATTTCTGGTAACGATGTTTACGGAACTATGAAATTTGAAGCTGGAGTACACCGAGTACAACGTGTGCCTCAAACCGAAACTCAAGGACGTGTTCACACATCGGCAGCAACAGTTATGGTTAGCCCTGAAGCAGAGGAATTTGATGTTGAAGTAAATATGAACGAAGTTCGTAAAGATTTCTTCTGTTCGTCTGGTCCTGGAGGTCAATCGGTAAATACAACATACTCTGCCGTTAGACTTACTCACGAACCTACAGGTATTGTTTGTCAGTGTCAAGATCAGAAATCGCAGCATAAAAACTTGGAGAAAGCATTAAAAGTATTACGTTCTAGACTTTACGAAAGAGAACTTGCAATACGTAACGAAGCAGACTCTGAGCGTCGTGCATCAATGGTAACATCTGGCGATAGATCAGCTAAAATTAGAACTTATAATTACCCACAAGGTAGAGTTACAGATCATCGTATAAATCTTACTCTTTATAGCTTGAGTGATATTATAAATGGTGATATTCAAAAAATATCTGACGAATTAAGACTTGCTGACAATACAGCTAAGTTAAAAGCAGGAGAAGAATTGTAAAATAGTTGGAGGCTGGAGCTGGAAGTAAAATCCACTTCGAGCTTTGAGCTTTGAGCTTCGAACTTTAATCAATTATCAATGTGTAATTATCAATGTTCAATTGCTAATTGCTAATTGCTAATTGCTAATTGCTAATTGAAAATGACAAGAGAACAACTAGTTTCAGAAATAAGAAGGAAGAAATCATTTTTGTGTATTGGTTTAGATGCTGATATAACTAAAATACCTCAACACTTATTAGAAGAAGAGGATCCTCTCTTTGCTTTCAACAAAGAAATAATTGATGCCACTCACAATTTGTGTGTTGCATACAAACCTAACACTGCTTTTTACGAAGCACATGGAGTTAAGGGCTGGATTTCTCTAGAAAAAACAATCAATTATATAAACAAAAAATATCCAGAAATTTTCACAATTGCCGATGCAAAACGTGGTGATATTGGCAATACATCTAAAATGTATGCTAAGGCATTTTTCGAAGATTTAAAATTCGATTCTGTAACTGTTGCACCGTACATGGGTAGCGATTCTGTTAAACCATTTTTAGAGTTTAGAAATAAGTGGGTTATCCTTTTAGGACTTACATCTAACCAAGGAGCATATGATTTTCAGTTTATAAAAGATGCTGATGGTAAAGAGTTAAACCAACATGTAATGGAAAAAGCATCGGCATGGGCAAACGAAGAACAATTAATGTTTGTTGTTGGAGCAACAAAAGCTGAATATCTTTCTGAAATAAGAAAAGTTATACCAAATCACTTTTTGTTAGTTCCTGGCGTTGGAGCACAAGGCGGCAGTCTATCCGATGTAGTCCAATTCGGCAAAAATAAAGATATAGGTCTGTTAATCAACTCCTCACGAGGAATTATTTATGCTGACAACTCTATTGAATTTGCAAACATAGCAAGAGCTAAAGCCCTAGAAATACAACAAGAAATGGGAGGTTACATATAATTTTTTATTCCTTAAAAATATAAATATTATAAAAAGTCTGATTTCTAACAAAATCAGATTTTTTCACTTTTAATTTTATATTTTTACTCAAAATCCAAACCAATAAAAACAATCACAATGAAAAACCTATACCTAACAGTTATCATTTTGATAACTTCGTTGAGTGCAAATTCTCAAAATATTGCTTCTAAACTTGGAGCTAGTGTTTCTGCAATATATTTCGAAACAGACTATGGAAGATTACCAGGAGTAGGGCTAATGCTAGAAAATAGATTAGAATTTAAAGACTCTAAATTTGAAATAAAAAACAATCTTGGTGTTGAAATAATAAATAATTTAGAAACAAAATATGCTAAGCATTATTTATACAAATTTGGAGCTTTAGCTGAGTATAATTTTTTCCGATTTGGAGCAATAAATAGATTTGGTAAGATATGGACTCCTTACGTTGGATTTGGCGCCGAAGCTATTTATTACCACACAGCCGTGTATGACCAAAATCCATACGAAGAAGAACTTGATTACAAAAATGGAACTGCCTTTAACTTAAAAGGTACTATTGGAGCTAAATACAAAATGAGTAGAAATATTATAGTTAATGCTGAATTTGCATTTGACTATAATCTTTCAGGAGAAATTGATGGTAACCCTAGTAGTGATAAGCAAAACCATTCATCAATGATTACTTTTGGTTTAGCATATCAGATATTTTAATCAAACATTATTTTATAAAAAAAGAGGCGAATAGCCTCTTTTTTTATGTATTAACTTTTCTATTTTTTCCTGAAATAAACCTGAATTGGAACCCCAGCCAAGTCAAACTGTTCGCGGAGTTGATTCTCTACAAAACGTTTATATGGCTCTTTAACATATTGTGGCAGGTTTGCAAAAAACGCAAACTGTGGAGTATAAGTTGGCAATTGAGTACAGAACTTAATTTTAACATATTTCCCCTTTAATGCAGGAGGAGGTGAATCTTGAACTATTTGCAACATCGCCTCGTTAAGCTTACTAGTAGCAATTTTCTTTGTTCTATTTGTAGCAACTTCAACAGCTGCTTCTACAGCTTTAAAAACACGTTGTTTAGTAAGAACTGAAATAAATACAATAGGATAATCAGTAAAAGGAGCAGTACGAGCTCTAACCATTTCTGCGAAACGTTTAGGTGTATTACTATCTTTTTCTTCAATTAAATCCCACTTATTTACAAGTACAACTATTCCTTTCTTATTCTTTTCCGCAAGATGGAAAATACTCAAATCCTGGTGTTCTATCCCTCTTGTTGCATCCAACATAACAAAACACACATCTGAATTTTCTATAGCTCTAATAGATCTCATTACAGAGTAAAACTCAAGATCTTCACTAACCTTACTTTTCTTCCTAAGTCCAGCAGTATCAACTAACGTAAACTCTTGTCCAAATCTGTTATAGGTTGAATCTAGCGAATCACGTGTAGTACCAGCAATATCAGTTACAATATTTCTATCTTCTCCAAGCAAAACATTTATCAAAGATGATTTACCTACGTTAGGTCTTCCAACAACGGCAAAACGAGGCACTTCACTCTCTTCTCTTTCTTCTTCTGGCTCTAGAGAATCAACAACAGCATCCAGTAAATCACCAGTACCACTACCACTAATTGCAGCAACAGTATAATAATCACCTAAGCCTAATGCGTAGAATTCCGAAGCATCAGTTTCTCGCATTGCGTTATCAACTTTGTTAACCATCAAGAAAACAGGTTTCTTTGTTTTTCTCAACAACATTGCAACTTCCTGATCTAAAGAAGTTACTCCAGCCTCAACATCAACAACAAAAATGATTGCGTTAGCCTCATCGATTGCTAAATTTACTTGCTTTCTTATTTCTCCTTCAAAAACATCATCAGAACCTACAATGTAACCTCCAGTATCAATTATCGAAAACGATTGACCATTCCACTCAGTAGTTCCATAATGCCTATCTCTTGTAACCCCACTTACAGAGTCAACTATTGCCTGACGACGTTGCGCCAATCTATTAAAAAGTGTTGATTTACCAACGTTTGGTCTTCCAACTATTGCAACTATATTTCCCATTACAATT
>JADGDT010000044.1:4675-23365 GCA_016744755.1 Ichthyobacteriaceae bacterium
TTTTACGAATTATACCCGTACTTTTTCAATTGACGGTCGCTACTTCTCCAGTTTTTATCAATCTTTACAACAAGCTCTATATGAACATGTTTATCGAAAAATTTCTGAAGATCTTTTCTTGCTTCAGTACCTACTCTTTTTAGCATATTTCCTTTATGACCTATAAGTATGCCTTTTTGAGTTTCTCTTTCAACAAAAATTATAGTTCTAATTCTGATAATTTCTTCTTCTTCAAAGAAATCCTCGGTAACTACTTCTACAGCGTAAGGAATTTCTTTTTTGTAGTGTATCAATATTTTCTCTCTAACAATCTCATTAACAAAAAACCTCTCTGGTTTATCTGTCAACTGATCCTTAGGATAAAATGCTGGTGATTCAGGTAAAAGTTCAAGTATTTTATCAAAAACTACTTCAACATTAAAACCTTCTTTTGCAGATATTGGCAATACCATTGCATTTGGAACTTTCTCTTTCCAGTAATCAATTTTTTCTACAATATCGTCTTGATCTGTTACTGTGTCGATTTTATTAACCAACAACAATACAGGAACTTTTGAATTTCTAATTTTCTCGAAGAAAGATTCGTCTTTCAACTCCCTCTCTCCCATTTCAACCATATAAATCAATATATCGGCATCCTGGAAAGCAGATTTTACAAAATCCATCATAGACTCTTGTAAGCCATATGCAGGTTTTATAATTCCTGGTGTATCAGAAAAAAGCATTTGAAAATCGTCGCCATTTAGAATTCCTAAAATCCTGTGACGTGTGGTTTGAGCTTTCGAAGTAATAATTGAAATTTTCTCTCCAACCAAAGCATTCATCAATGTAGACTTTCCTACATTTGGGTTTCCGATAATGTTAACATAACCAGCCCTGTGCTCCATAAAATATAATATTTGTGGATACTTAAATATCTATAATCATTTTGGGCGTTACCCTCAAAAAAATCGGGTCGAGCTTTCGCTACTACTCCTCGCTTTGTAAATACGCAATACATTGCTTCTTTACATCGCTGTGGGGTAATCCGTTCTATCCCTAACGCAAATCACGATCTACGACAATTAAACATCCTATTCTTAAAAAAACGAGATAAATTACACTCGCCTAAATAGTTAGCAACTATTTACTGTAAATAAATAATGCTAAATTTTGAAATAAAAAAAAGGCTGAATAAATCAGCCTATTCTTAGTAGCGAGGACTGGACTCGAACCAGCGACCTTTGGGTTATGAGCCCAACGAGCTACCTACTGCTCTACCTCGCGATATACCTTTTAGACGATCGCATCGTCTTTTAATAGGTTAACTATTCTATTGACTGTATTTTTAATCGATTAAACAATTAAACTTTCAACAATTAAACAAAACCTTAGTAGCGAGGACTGGACTCGAACCAGCGACCTTTGGGTTATGAGCCCAACGAGCTACCTACTGCTCTACCTCGCGATGTACCATTATATTGTTGAAATCTTTTATAAGTATACTTAATTGTTTATTCTAGATTAAAAAACTCTTAAGTATTTCAACAAAACTTAGTAGCGGGGACTGGACTCGAACCAGCGACCTTTGGGTTATGAGCCCAACGAGCTACCTACTGCTCTACCCCGCGATATTTGCGACTGCAAAGGTAATAATAATACCTGTACATCCTAATTATATTAAAAAAAAGTCGCTACGAATTGACGTAACGACTTTTTGACTGTATATATTACTTTTAGAATCTTATTCCTCTTCTCATTAAGTTCCAATAAAGGAAAGATAATCCGTAACGCTTCATCATCCACATTAACCATCTTTCTTTGGCTGTTAACCAATTAGGCAACATTGGGTCTGTCATACGAACACCATCATATCCAAACTCTGCAAGAAGCATAGTGTGATAAGAAGTTACAAGTGGACAAGATGCGTATCCTGAATATTTCATATCAGAAATAGGCTTGCCTTTAATCATGTTGATAATATTTGTAACAACTACAGGTACTTGCTTACGAATACCTGCTCCAGTACGTGCAGTAGGCAAATCGGTAACATCACCCACACCAAATACATTGTCGTATCTTTTATGTTGTAGAGAGTACTTGTCTATTTCCATCCAACCCTTATTAGGCCCTTCAGTATGAGCTAATTTAGTGTTTTGGAACCAACGTGGAGCCGACATAGGTGGAGCTAAGTGAAGCATATCGTAGTTAATTACATAACGTGCACCAATGTGTTGCTCGTCTAGCTGATGGTTTTCCTCCTCTACTTCGTATTGTTCTCCATCTTCATCCCAAACATATCCGATACAACCAGCAGCATTACGTTCATCGTTAACTACATAATTAGAAACACCATGAACACTTGGTAATTCAAGCCGCTCGTAATGAGCTTCTTTTTTCTCACCGTCTATTTTTACAAGTTTATAACCGTATCTCTGTGCGATATCATACTTCTCGTTTACTATTCTCTTAAGCTCAGTTTTAAATGGTTCAACACCAAAAATCATAGTACCAGGAGTTGCAAAAACTAAGTGTGTATCTTTATCTAAGTTATTCTTACGAGTATAATCAGCTGTTAAATACATTATTTTCTGAGGTGCTCCAGGACATTTTATTGGAGTAGCAGCTTGTGTAAACAGGCCAACACCTTTTTTGAAATTTTGTAGAACCTCCCAAGTATAATCAGGATCAACATAATTTGAACAAACACCATTCTTACCTAATGCATCTTCTAAACCTTCAATAAGATCTAATCGCATCTCTATTCCAGGTGCTGCTACTAGATATTCATATTCTACAATATCTCCGCTTTTCAAAAATACTTTATTATTATCAGGATCTATATCTACAACGTAGTCCTTAATAAGCTTTGCATCAGGATGCATTGTTTTATCCATAGGACGAGCAGTATCAGATTTAGGAATAATCCCCGCCCCTACTAACGTCCATTCTGGCTGATAATAATGAGTATCTGCTGGTTCTATAATTGCTACATCTAGGCTTTTACCTCCGTAGCGTAATAATTGAGAAGCGGTCATCATAGTACCTGTACCTCCTCCAATAAAAACAATTTGGTGTTTTACTGAACTCATATTAGAAATATTTAATAATCTATATTATTATATTTGATTGACTCAACAAATAAATGACAAAATCACTACACAAACGATGACCTATATCATATTTACGAATTCTATCAAATCTAGACAATTAATTCAGTTCTTCCAAATCACATTCTAAAGCTTCCCATTTACCTTCTAATTCCTTTAGTGATTTCTTGTTTTGCTCATAAACGTCAAAACTTCCTTCTTTACTTATCATATTATCATAACCTTCTGGAGATGAAAGGATTTTGTCGAAATTAGAAATCTCACCCTCTAGTTTAGATATTTCTTTTTCAATATTTTTTATTTGATTCTTCAGCCTTTTCATCTTCTTCTCTTCCTCCCTCGTTTGTTTCCATTCTTTCTTAGAATTATTTAAAACATCGGAATTAGAGTTATGAACATTTTTGACTTCTTTCTTTGCAAGAAGTCGCATATCTTCCATCTTTTTTTGCTCCATAAAGAAATTAATATCTCCTAGATGCTCTTTTATTATCCCATTCTTAAATTCATAAACTTTATCAGATAAGCCTTGTAGAAAATCTCTATCGTGAGAAACTAAAATTAAAGTTCCCGTATAGCTCTTCAAAGCTTCTTTAAGTACTTCTTTAGAATTCATGTCGAGATGATTGGTAGGCTCATCGAGAATTAACACGTTATGAGGTCTTAAAAGCAACTTAGCAAGAGACAGTCTACCTCTCTCACCTCCCGACAATACTTTAACTTTTTTATCTACATCCTCTCCTTTAAAAAGAAAAGCTCCAAGGATATCTCTAACTTTAGTTCTGCTATTTTCATCGGCTGCATCTTCTAGAGTTTGTAAAACAGTAATGTTATCATCAAACAATCCTGATTGATTCTGAGCAAAATACCCAATATCAACGTTGTGACCTATTTTTAACTCTCCTTTGTATTGCAACTCTAGATTAATCATCCTTGCCAAAGTTGTTTTACCCTGACCATTCTGACCTACAAAAGCAATTTTAGAACCTCGTTCAATTAAAAAATTGATATTACTTAAAACTAAATTATCGCCATAAGACTTTGACAAATTAGTTGCTTCGCAAATTACCTTTCCCGAAGGTTGCCCCACGTTGAACTTTAATTTCATTGATTGATTTTCGAAACCTTCAACCTCTATCCTATCCATCTTATCAAGCTTTTTGATAAGTGATTGAGCAAAAGATGCTTTGGAAGCCTTATAACGAAATTTTTCTATTAAATCTTCTGTATGTTTTATCTCCTTGTCTTGGTTAATTTTGGACTGTACTTGTTTTTCATAACGTTCTTCTCGTAAGTGAAGATATTTTGTATACGAAGCTTTGTAATCGAAAATCTTACCTAAAGAAATTTCTATTGTGCGATTACAAACATTGTCTAAGAACATTTTATCGTGAGAAACCAAAACAACTGAACCGTTATAGTTTTGTAAAAAATGCTCCAACCACATTATAGAATCAATATCTAGGTGATTGGTAGGCTCATCGAGTAACAAAACATCTGGCTTACTAAGTAATAGTTTTGCCAATTCAATACGCATACGCCAACCTCCTGAAAACTCATTAGATTGCCTTTCGAAATCTTCCCCTTTAAAGCCTAGGCCTTTCAATACTTTTTCAATATCTCCCTGAATTGAATTGCCTCCCAACAACTCTATCTTATCGTTAAACTCATTCAAATCGTGAATTAAATCCATGTAAGAATCACTTTCGTAATCAGTTCTTTCGGCTAGTTGAGAATTGATGTAATTGATCTTGTCTTCTAAATCTTTTAACTCAGAAAAAGCTTTTTCTGCTTCTTCCTTAACTGTAAATCCATCAATAAAATCAATATCCTGCTCTAAATACCCAACTCTTACTTCGCCAAGAACAATAACATTACCACTTGTTGATTCTTGTTTTTTAGAAATAATTTTAAGTAAGGTTGATTTACCTGCTCCATTACGTCCTACTAATCCAATTCTATTACCTTTATCTACAGTGAAACTGATAGAATCGAAAAGTGTTTTTCCAACAAATTCGACAGTTAAATTATTTATTGATACCATTTAATACTTTTTGAAATTTTGTGCAAAAGTCGACTTTTTTATCGATTATAAAAAAAATAGCCTCCGCTATTAAACGAAGGCTATTAAATACATTATAAACTTATGTATGGAATATTAATAACTCCACATATCAATTTCGAAATCTCGTATTCTAGATTTAATTTTATTACCTTCTAACAATTGAAACATTGCACTGGTTTTAACATAATCTTGAATAGCTCTATCCCCATAAATATTATCTTCCTTGTAAATTGTAGATTCAAACCTACGAGCATTCAATAAATCATCGAATGACAGAGAGAAAGATGTATTATTAGGATTAAATACTTTTGCTTCATAAAGAACTTGTCTTGCATCTGGAAACCAAACCCAGAACAACTCAAATCTATCCGCAGGAGTATCGTAAATAACTTCAGGATTCCTAAGTTCTTCACCAACAGGGGCAATTGCAAGTAATCGATATTTCATTTCTCCAATACGCTTGTCAAAATACCAAATACCTTTAAGTCTAAATTCACTTACATTTTCAGATTTTACATCTTGCTTTGATAAATACATTGAACTAACAGAAGCTGACCCATTGTTTAGCTCATCTAAACCAGCTTGCATAGTATCTACACGAGATGTAAATTGACTTATTTCTGAATATGAAATTTTCTGAGTAAAGTAATCATCCTCATAAACTTCAGTTATCTTACCTGTTTTGATACCACTAATTAAAGCATCGAATAACGATCTTCTATTAGCATCAATAGAATTTGTATCTACAGGGAAATAGAAAGGCATATTCAGTTTCTGTGATAAATCAATTTTCTCCCAAACCGTTGTAGACCACATTACATCTCTATCAGAAATATAAGCATAATCCAAAGGCTTTTTAACTTCCTCTATAAGGTTGCCATCAGCATCTTTCACAAGACCTTGCTTGTTTATATCCTGCGGACTTTTGGCATTGAATAAATTTTGAGCAATTGATAAATTGCCAATACTTAAAAATGCAAGCAATAAGATTAATATCTTTTTCATAAGTCTATTATAGTTTTAAAAATTTCTATAAAACTTGTATTGTTATTGGAGATACACGACCAATTCTGTAAGTTGATTTACCAACTATTTTAGCTTTAATATCTCTAATATAAATTTCGCCTCTAGCTTTATCAATAGCTTTTTTGGCTTGTGCATTCATTTTGTTTCCAGAAACCTTAATAGCGGGTCTTCCAGGGATTTTAAGTGTAAAACTCACTACATTCAACTTTAAATCAAAATCGAAATTCTTTAATAAAGCTTCAACAGGTAGCGCTTTAATATTAGCTTTTGGCAATTTAGCCTCACTCTTACCAGCCATACTACCTTCCGGATTAGGAAGTCCTTTAACTCTATAATCTTGGCCAGGGAAAGTTTGCTTATTACCGTCAGGCATAGTTGCTGTAACTCTGATGCTAATTTTTGTTCCTTTAGTTTGTGTTACATTAAAAGAATATCTACCACTACCTAAAGATTTTACTTTAGCTCCTGGTGCAGACACTGTAATTTTTTCAGAACTAACTCCTGGAACCGAGATAGAAACAGGATTCTCTACACCACGATAAAGAACATTCATTTTCTCAGCAGAAACAACTACAGCAGGTTGAGTTACTCCATACTCTCCATTAAAAGGGTACTCAGAAACTTTACCTTCGTCATTTTTAACCTTAACAATACCACCCCAAAATTGAGTCCCTATTCCACCAGCAGGTAAACTTACTATTCCTGCACCTGCTTTAACATCTATCTGCATCTCTTCACCTAGCTGCTTTCCATTTTTGTCTGTTTTCCAAACAAACATTTCAGGTACAGCCAAAGTATCGTAACCTGCCAACCTTAACTGTGCTTCAAATTTACCGCCTTTCATAACTGTGGTAGATTTAGCAATAGGCAAGGCAATCATTTGATTTACTGTTGTTCCTTGACCTTTTACAGCTATTTTTCTAATAACTCTAAATTCAGCATTGCGAATATCAGCTTTCATCTGAGTTAGAAATGCAATAGCCGAAGCTACTGGATAATGCTCGAATTTATGTTTAACCCAGGTAACCTTATTTCCTCCAGCCTTTATATGATCATCAGTAGATAAAGATTTAGATATATCATCAACTAATGAATTATAATCATTCTCAGATACTTCTAATACACCTTTAGTATTTTTAGCCATCTCTAATGCCGCAAGTAAAGATACTCTGTAATTTGTCAATGCATCTGTCAACTCCTTACCTCTACCTATTTTTGCATCTCCTCCAGGGAATAATAATTCATCTCCATTGGGGCCATCCATTTCCTTCCAAGGCAACTCTCCAGTTTCAGGATCTCTGCCACCAACTGAAACCTCCAATGCAATAATAATATCATCAATAGAAGCAATAGCTTTCGTAGTTTCTGATTTTATGTTTAGTGCTACATCATTTTTAGGCCCATACTTTTTTGGATTTTCACTTGTTTTAGTAGCTAATCCACTATAAAGTATATTTGTTCCTTTATGAAGCTGAGTAGATGTGGTTTGAATACTTTCGTTAATTCTACCAAATGCTACCAGTACTTCTTTGGACACGTTCAAGGCAAGCATAGCCATTAACACGAGGTACATCATGTTAATCATCTTTTGCCTTGGACTTATATTTCCTCCTGCCATCTTACTAGAATTTTATTGTTTGTTAAAATTCATTGCAGACAGCATTCCTCCATAAACATTGTTTAATGAAGATAAATTATCTGTTAATTCTTTAACCTGAACGTGCATTTGCTTAGCATCTGCAACTGAAACTGAAATATTTTCAACCATCTCTCCACTAACAGCAACTTGTTTGTTCATGTTTTTGATTTGTGCACTATACATCTCATTCATAGAATGAACCTGATTAGCCGCTTGAGAAAGTTCATTGCCATATTTGGCAGAAGATTCTGCTGCTTGAGTAAATGACTTACTTATTTCTCCTTGTGAAGCAGTTTGCTCTGCATGAGATGAATAAAAGCCATTTAAAGTACTCATGTGATTAGCTGCTATTGCTAACTGATCTGAGTATGATTGAGCATTTTGATTTGCATCAACAACACTAACTAATCCAGAAGTAGCTGTAGCAAACTTATCTATACCTTTACCTAGTCTTTCAATTTTATCTGCATCTAATTTAGCATCTGTAAAAAGCTTATCTAGTTTTTCAGAAAAAGCAACTTCAACATCTTTAGATTCTTTCTTATTTGAATTTGCAAACATGTTAGAATCAGCATCTTCTGCTAATTCAGGATAAACTCTATCCCATTGTAAATCCATATGGACTGGTTCAAAAGCGGATACAATAAAAATAACAGCTTCTGTTAATAAACCTGCTCCAATAACAGCATCTCCACCTGGTAAGTGTAATATTTTAAATAATGCACCTATAATTACAACTGCTGCTCCAAAACTATAAATATAGTTCATTTGCTTTTTTCCTTTCTTAGACTCAAAGTCGATAAACGCCATGGTTTGTGTGTTTTTTTTTAATGATTAAAGTTTAGTTTAAGGTTTGACAAAAAAATTGCCAGTTAATCTAGATTCGTGCCTTGGTAACTCTGTACAGTACGGAAACCGATGTACGATCTTGCAGAATCTTTATATTCATAATCCCTACTACTCACTTGCAAATAATATGCAACGTCTTTCCAAGAACCTCCTCTAATAACCTTACGGCTATTATTCTCATCTTCATAGTTAGGATTCATTGTTGATACAAAATAATAAGAAGAAACGTCGTAAGCAGTGTTTGTCCACTCAGATACATTTCCTGCCATGTTATACAATCCATATCCATTTGGATAGTAAGCATCTGCTTGAGCAGTATACAAAGCATTATCTGCTAAGTAATCTCCACGCATTGGTTTGAAGTTTGCCATAAAGCAACCTCTGTCATCGTCAGGATAAGGTCCACCCCAAGGATATGTCGCATACTCTAAACCTCCTCTAGCAGAATATTCCCATTCGGCTTCGGTAGGTAATCTAAATGCTGCTACATTTGGTTCACCTTGTGATTTTAAGTAATCATTTTTGTTTTTGGTTCTCCAATTACAAAATGCCTTTGCTTGATCCCAGGTAACTCCAACAACTGGATAATCATTATAGGCTGCATGCCAAAAATATTGATCGTGCATAGGTTCGTTGAACGAATATGTAAAATCACTTACCCAAACAGTTGTATCAGGATAAATTAATAATTCTTCTTTTTTTACGTAATCGGCTCTTTTTCCTCTTTCTTTAATAGCTTTCTTAATATCTAGCCAAGTGTAAGTATACTTAAGTACATCAACATTCAAAATCCTAGTCATTGAAGCTGATTGTTCCCTTGGCAAATACAAGCTATCAATAAGAGCGTTGTCATTTTTAGACTTATCAAAAGCTGAAATATCAGACCAAACCAAAGGCTCTGACCAGTTTAAGCTCTTATCTTCATCATCAACATCAATGGTTGACACTTCTGCGCCATCAACATTATCTGCTGATAAATCTTCGGGCACAACAAAAGCGTATCTACTTACAGTTTCATCTGCTTCGTTTTCTTCTATTGCTAGAGCTAATTCTGTTCTAATAATAGAATCTCTAACCCAGTGTACAAATTGTCTGTACTCGTTGTTAGTGATTTCTGTTTCATCAATATAAAATGAAGCTACAGAAACTGTTTTGGATGGAGAAATCATTGTTGAGGCCACATCGTAATCAGAAGACCCCATAGTAAATGAACCTGCTGGTATTAAAGACATTCCATCTGGATTCTCTGGCAACCATGCTTTCCCTCTTTGAGCTCCAACGAGCTCCCCCCTATTATTCTTGCTACAACCTATTAAGGTAACTATAGCTATTCCGAATAGTATAAATCTTTTCATGAGATAATGGATTTTATCCTTCGTTTTATTATAGGTAAATCAACTTCGTAAACCTATAATTTTTTTTTACTCTATTAAACAATTTTATAAAAAGTTTACAAAAATCTTACATTTCGATTCTTCTTACTTTTTTTGACTTTTTCTTCTATAGTAAAACAATATTTTACGCTCAATTCATGTGAGCCACCGCTATTAGAAAAACTACCTATTTTATTAATTCCAAAATCATACGAATAATATATTTGTAAGTCATCTAACACTTTGTAACCTAGCAAGATAGATAGTGCATCTTCTAATCTATAAGTTGTTCCTACTATAAGGTTATCATGTATTATAGTGTTTACATTTACATCTATTTGATATGAAATCAAATCTGTTTGCACCAATACATTCGGCATAAGTTTAAACGTAGAGTTTAACCTTATATTATATCCTCCTGTAAAATAATACTGTCTTTTTTGAAGGATTTTAACTTCATCAAACGAATTATCCTGCTCAGTAATATTATAAACCGACGCACCAGCATACCATTTCTTACTTGAATACTGAAAGCCAATTCCAACATTTGGTGACCATGAATTTGACTTGCTATTAACAATTCCAGGATCGTTAGTTAAATCAGTATCAGGAGTAACCCAATTGACATCAGTAAATGAAGTATTAACTACTCCTACTTTTAATCCCATACTAAAAACATCCTCATCGATATGAATAGAGTAAGCATAACTACCTTCTATTTCAGTATTATTGTACTTCCCTAGCTTATCGCTAAAAACAGAAATACCAGCACTCATATTCCTAGTAAGCCTTGGCATTGCTACATTAACTCCCATATATGTAGGAGAACCATCTATCCCAGACCATTGAGATCTATAAAAAGCTGACACACACATCCTATCCCCATCAGCTATTGCTGCTGGATTGAACACATATTTATTAAACATAAATTGTGATAAGATTGGCGATTGTTGGGCGCTTAAATCATTAACAAAAGATATAAACGCTACAACTAGGTATGTGAAATATCGTGATTTCAAGTAAACTTCGGCTAAATTTTTAACTGTCGGTAAAACTAATAAAAAAAAATGTTTTTCCTACAACAACTTTCTAAATGCTTTCCACCACCTCTCAGGTATTTCCTGATCTGCTGCTTTTAAGTAATCATCGTAAGAACAAGGAATAAGAGCATGTCTGATAAATTCAGTATTTGCTCCGTCAGGAAATGGCACATTTAACCACCATCTATCTGTTTTATTAGATTTATAAAAATATAATTCTTCATCCTCTACAGGTACAATATATTTATAATAATTCTCTTTTGTACAATACGGGTAATCATCGGCTCTGAAAGATACTCCTTCAACGAAATACCAAATCATCTGAGCTATTAAATGAGCTGTTTGTCCATCGTTATCCATGATTGGGTTGTACTCAAAAATTCCGAAAGAAGTAACTTTATCGCTGATACCTGCGTATCTTGCAATAGCACAAACTTCTTCGCCATAAAATCCATTTGGAGAAACATTCCTATTTGCAGGAGAGTCACTCTTCCTTATTGATCCAATGTCTACACTAACAATGTCTGCATCTCTAAGAATTGGCTCTACCGATATTAAGTCTTTAGATACATTTCCTAATCGCAAAGCATCGAAGTATAATTGCTCCATTAAATCTATTTCTTCCTGAGAATTGAAAAATGTTTGATATCCAATATTAGAAAAATTGAACAAATTATTTGGTTGTCCTAAAATTATATGGCTCAGGAATGAACTTGAATCTAACTTTCCATCAACATTTCCGAAATCAAATTTAGAATCTACACTTACAAGGTTTACTGTTTGTTCTAAATTGTCGTAAGCTCTATAACTAGCATAGGTAAGATCCTGACCTCCGCCAATAACTACCGGGATTATCTGTTTCTTAATCAAGAATGATGAAATATCTTTTAGAGCAGAATAAGTATCTTCAACCTCAAAACCCGCTTGTAGATCACCTAAATCAGCAATCTTTGTGTCCCACGCGCCCATGAAGAGTTTATATAAATGCTCTCTTACAGCATCAAAACCATTTCCCGTTTCTGCGTTTCCTACTGCCGACCTACCTTCTTTTACAAATATCAAAGCAAGTTTCACTCCATCTAAATCTGGCAAATCAATAGAAGTATGTTTCAGTATTTTATTACCAATTGTTGCATTGGGCAATGATTTAGAAAACTCTAAAACATCCTCATTTATCGGGGTTAGATAATCCTTGATCATTACTTTTTACTTAGAGCTTTTCTTAGTTGTAGACTTCTTGGCTGTAGCCTTTTTAGCAGGCGTTTTTTTAGCAGGCGTCTTTTTCTTAGCCACTGTCTTCTTCTTAGCAGGTGCTTTTTTATTCGCCGTCTTCTTACCTCCTTTTTTAGTCTTGTCATGTACTTCTTCTAGCTTCAAACAATCCTCACGAGTAAGAGTTAAAGGGTCTATATCTTTAGGAATCTTAACATTTTTCTTTTCTATTTTAATGTAAGGTCCCCAACGACCTTTAAGAATTTCTATCAATGGCTCTTCTTCATCAAAAGACTTGATAAATTTTTCTATATCAGCTTGACGTTTTTCCTCAATCAACTCTATACAACGAGGCAACTCGATAGTTAGAGGATCATCGCCGTCTTTTTCTTTTATAGAAACAAACTTACTGTCGTGTCTAACATAAGGCCCAAAACGACCAATGGCAACAACCACTTTTTTATCTTCGTAAGTTCCCATATCGCGTGGTAACTTAAATAAATCTTTAATTTCTTCGAGAGTAATGGTAGCAATAGATTGATCTTTACGTAAACTTGCGAATTTTGGCTTTTCAACTTCTTCTGGAGTTCCTATCTGTGCCATTGGCCCATAACGTCCAATACGCACCAAAATAGTATGACCAGTAACCTCATCTTTACCAATAATTCTTTCACCTGAAGCTCTTTCCGAATTCTCTTTTACATCTTCCACCTTATTGTGAAAGCCTGTGTAAAATTCGCCAATCATCTTTGTCCAAGGCGCTTTACCATCGGCAATAGAATCAAATTCTTCTTCTACTTTTCTTGTAAAACTATAATCCAATACATCTTGAAAATTCTCTACCAAGAACCCATTTACCACAGTTCCTATATCAGTTGGAGCAAGTTTACCTTTATCGGCACCATATCCTTCTGTAATTTTTTTAATATCAATTATAGAATCTTTCAACACAAGTCTATCAACCTCACGTTGTTTACCTTCTGTAAAAAGCTTATCTATATATTCTCTACGCTGAATTGTTGAAATTGTTGGAGCATAAGTTGATGGTCTTCCAATTCCTAACTCCTCTAATTTTTTTACTAACGATGCTTCTGTAAAACGAGCTGGTGGACGTGAATAACGCTGACTAGCAACAATCTCTACTACATCCATATTTTCTCCTACAGAAAGCTTAGGTAAAACTCCTTTTTGTTCTTCTTGATCTTCGTCATCCGTACTCTCAAGGTAAACTTTCAGGAAACCTTCAAATAAAATAACTTCACCTTTTGCAGTGAAATCTTTTTCTATTTTAGTTCCTGATATTCTTGCTGTAGTACGCTCAATCTGTGCTTCTGCCATTTGCGAAGCGATAGTACGTTTCCAAATTAAATCATACAAACGTTTTTGGTCGCTATCTTCTCCCGCTGCTTGACGTGTGAAGCTTGTAGGCCTGATAGCTTCGTGAGCTTCCTGTGCATCTTTGTTTTTTGTTGAGTAACGACGTGACTTAGCAAATTCTGAACCGTATAAATCGGTGATACTTGCTTCTGCAGATTTAATAGCATCTTCCGAAAGGTTAACACTATCAGTTCTCATGTAAGTTATCATTCCCGACTCGTACAATCGCTGGGCAACAACCATAGTTTTAGAAACTCCAAACCCTAATTTACGAGATGCTTCTTGCTGTAAAGTAGAAGTAGTAAACGGTGCCGATGGCGAACGTTTAGCTGGTTTTTTTTCTACATCACCTACTTCGAAAAAGCTAATCTTAGATGCTTCTAAAAACTTTAAGGCTTCTTCTTTAGTTTTGAATTTTGTAGGGTAGTCTGCCTTTACAAGCTTTCCACTTTCATTCAAGAAATCTCCTACTACCTTATATACTGACTCAGAAGAAAAACTCTGAATCTCATTTTCTTTTTCAACTATTAATCTAACAGCTACACTCTGAACACGACCTGCAGAAAGTCCAGCTTTAATCTTACGCCACAATACTGGCGAAATTTCGAAACCAACCAAGCGATCAAGTACTCTACGGGCTTGTTGTGCATTTACTAAATTGTAATCAATATCCCTAGGGTTCTCAATAGCTTTAGTAATAGCTCCTTTAGTAATTTCGTGAAAGACAATACGTTTAGTCTGTTCTTTCTTCAACTTAAGATTTTCGAAAAGGTGCCAAGCAATAGCTTCACCCTCTCTATCCTCATCCGATGCCAACCAAACAGTTTCTGCAACCTTCGCTAATTTCTTAAGCTTTTTTACTACATCCTTTTTATCCTTGGAGACTTCATAAATAGGTTCGAAATTATTAGCAATATCTATTCCCATATCTTTAGATACAAGATCACTTATATGCCCAAAACTTGATTCTACTTGAAAATCCTTCCCTAAAAATCCTTCTATCGTTTTCGCCTTTGCAGGTGACTCGACTATCACTAAATTCTTCGCCATTTGATTTTAATTTGAGGTAACTATATATTGTGTCTACAAAGTAACAAAAAACAAATTTTGGTTTCCAAATTTATTTTACATCAAAAAAATACAAACTTCACCCCGTAGTCAACAGCCCCTTAGGTGTTGGATACAAAGGAACTAAGAGGGTTGTAAATAATTAAAACTGACAAATTGACATATTATATTTATAAATTGTACTTTTGTAAATTATAACATATACAGAATATAATTGATGGAAAAAGTAATTGATGAATCTAAACAAGGAGAGGTCTTAAAAACCTCTAACGTTAAGGGTTCTAAAAAGTTATTTATCGAGAGTTATGGTTGTCAGATGAATTTTTCTGATGCCGAAATTGTAGCTTCGATAATGGAGAAAGAGGGTTATGTAACCACTCATAAATTGGAAGATGCCGATTTGGTTTTGGTAAATACTTGCTCGGTAAGAGACAAGGCAGAGCAGACAGTACGTAAACGACTTGGGCAATACGCAGCGGTAAAACGCAAGCATAATAAAAAGATGAAAGTTGGTGTTATGGGTTGTATGGCTGAGCGTTTGAAAACTCAGTTTTTGGAAGAAGAAGATGTTGTTGACTTAGTAGTTGGACCTGATGCATACAAAGACTTACCTAACTTAGTACATGAAGTAGAAAGTGGCAGAGATGCTGTAAACGTTCAACTTTCGTTGGAAGAAACTTATGCTGATATTAGACCTATTAGATTAGGAGGAAATGGTGTTACAGCTTTTGTTTCTATAACTCGTGGTTGCGACAACATGTGTACTTTTTGCGTGGTGCCTTACACTAGAGGACGCGAAAGAAGTAGAGATCCTGAAACTATACTTAAAGAAGTAAAAGGGCTGCATCATCAAGGGTACAAGGAGGTTACTCTTCTTGGACAAAATGTTGATTCTTACCTTTGGTATGGTGGTGGAGCAAAAAAGGATTTTCACAAAGCTACAGAGGAAAATCAGAAAAATGCTTTAAACTTTAGTCAACTTCTAGATAAGGTTGCTGAAGCAGTACCAAAAATGAGATTGCGATTTGCAACATCAAATCCTCACGACATGTCGATAGATGTTTTACATGTAATTGCAAAGCACCGCAATGTTTGTAAATACATTCACCTACCTGTACAATCGGGAAGTACAAAAGTATTGAAAGAAATGAACCGTCAGCACACCCGCGAGGAATACATGGAACTTATTGATAATATAAGAACTATTATTCCTGATTGCTCAATTTCTCACGATATGATGACTGGTTTCCCTAACGAGACTGAAGAAGATCACAAGGAAACTATGAGTTTGATGAGATATGCAAAATATGGCTTTGGCTATATGTTTGCCTACTCTGAACGTCCTGGAACGGGTGCTTACAAAACAATGGAAGACAATGTTCCGTTGGAAGTAAAAAAGCGAAGACTTGCCGAAATTATTGTAATACAAGGTGAACTTTCGAAAGAAATACACCAACAGATGATTGGTAGAACATTTGAAGTTCTGATAGAATCAACTTCAAAACGATCTGATGAAGAATGGCAAGGAAGAACATCGCAAAACTCAGTTGCAGTTTTCCCTAAGGAGAATTACAAAGTAGGTGATTTTGTAAATGTAGAAATATACGATGCTACAACGGGTACTCTTAAAGGTAAGCCAGTTGGATATTCGGAAAACAACTAAATTAGCTCGAAGCTAAAAGCTCGAAGCTGGAAGAAGTTTCTACTATTGAAACAATACACTTTCAGCTTTCAGCTTTCAACTTTCAGCTCTAAAGCTAAATGCATGCCAACAATACAAGACATAAAAAGACGTTTCGAAATAATTGGGAATAATGAAGATCTCAATAGGGCAATTGATAAGTCAATGCTTATTGCTCCTACAGATATTTCAGTTTTAATATCGGGAGAAAGTGGAGTTGGTAAAGAAAGTATTCCTAAAATTATTCATCAACTGTCTTTGAGAAAACACAACTCTTATATTGCTGTAAACTGTGGAGCTATACCGGAAGGAACTATTGACAGTGAATTGTTTGGTCACGAGAAAGGGGCTTTTACTGGAGCTGTTGCTACTCGTAAAGGATATTTTGAAGTTGCCGATGGAGGAACAATTTTCTTGGATGAAGTTGGAGAGTTGCCATTAACAACACAGGTTAGACTTTTGCGTGTTCTTGAAACTGGAGAATTTATAAAGGTAGGTTCATCAAACATACAGAAAACAGATGTGAGAATAGTTGCAGCTACAAACATGAAAATGATAAAAGCTGTTGCCGAAAATAAATTCAGAGAGGACCTTTACTACAGACTAAACACTGTAGAAATTAGCCTTCCTCCTCTTAGAGAAAGGAAAAGTGATATTCACCTCCTTTTCAGAAAATTTGCAATCGACTTTGCCGAAAAATACAGAATGCCAGTACTTAGGCTCGACCCAGATGCTGTATCAATACTTGAAAATTTTAAATGGCCTGGAAACATAAGGCAGTTGCGAAATTTTGTTGAACAAATTTCTGTTGTAGAAAAAAGCAGGAGTATTTCTCCTGAAGTTTTACTTCACTATTTACCAGACTATTCAAAACACAATCTGCCATCAACAACTCCCAACAGCGAAAAAGATGCAGATTTTGCAAGTGAAAGAGCTTTAATGTTCAACGCTATTTTTGAATTAAAGACTCAAATTGGTGATTTAAAAAAGTTAACTCTTGAATTCTTAAAAGAGAATCAGAATATAACTTTTTACGAAAAAAACCATGCTCTAATAAATAAGCTTTTCAAGGATGAGCATCCAAAAAATGACGCTCCACAATCTACTGCATTAGTACCTGTTCCTAATTCGCTACCAGCAGTAGGTAATTTTAGTGGTGATAATAATAATAATAACTACTACAACGAAAACGACCGTATCATTGACATAGAAGAATCTGGAAGTTTATCGTTGATTGAGAAAGAAATAGAAATGATTAAAAAGGCTTTAGAGAAAAATGATGGCAAACGTAAGGATGCAGCAAATGAACTTGGAATCTCTGAAAGGACTCTTTATAGAAAAATTAAACAGTTTGATTTGTAAAATAGTAATACTGTAAATCAGTAATCAGTTAATAGATATTCTAAAAAGACATTATGAGTACGTTTTATAAAAACCTCTTCGAAAACCACAGAAGAATAGAAGAGAATCCAAATCTTGAAAAAGTCATTGAACTCTCTGATAGATTATTGAGACTTTTATTTCCTGAGCGTTGCTCTAAGGAATACATGATGCAAAGGGAGCTGGAACTTGAGTTCGAAGAAATACAAATCGAATTTATACATTTAATTTCCAAGGTAAAACCATTTCTTAAAAATCCTTGTGATTTGATAGTTGAACATTTTTTTGACAAAGTACCTTCTATTTATGAAGAGATGAAAAAGGATGCAACAGCAATTGCCAATAACGACCCTGCTGCTTTAGATGAGTTGGAAGTTATAAAAACTTACCCTGGATTCTATGCCATTGCCATTTACAGATTGGCTCATGAGCTACACAATTTAAATGTGCCTTACATTCCTAGAGTTTTATCGGAAGGTGTACACAGCAAAACTGGAATAGATATTCATCCTGGAGCTAACATTGGCTCTAGTTTTTGCATAGACCATGGAACAGGAATAGTTATTGGCGAAACTTGTGAGATAGGAGAGCATGTGAAAATATATCAGAATGTTACTCTTGGAGCTTTAAGTGTATCAAAGGAGATGTCTAACACAAAACGCCATCCTACTCTTGGAGATAATGTTGTTGTCTATTCTGGAGCTACAATTCTAGGTGGAGAAAGTATAATTGGCGAGAACACAATAATTGGAGGTAACGTATGGCTTGTACACGGTGTACCTGCAAATGTGAAGGTTTACAATAGATCGGAAGTGGTAATAAAGGAGTAAATGGGTTGCGGGTTACTAGGTTGTATTTACCGGTTTAATCTCTTTCATTTCAAAATTATTAAAC
>JADGDT010000045.1:0-6072 GCA_016744755.1 Ichthyobacteriaceae bacterium
CTGTTAAATACATGCCAATATTATTTAAATAATTATTATGTAAAACTTATCGTTCTGATAAGCGGGTGCAAATATAAGAATATTATTTGTATTGGCAATTGGTAATGATTTATAAATTATAAGGTATGAGCATTCAACTTTTTTTGATTTCTCCAAAATTTACTAGGAGGGAGTAAAAAGTAGGTGTTCAATTTATTAACCTCTAGTTATTCTATTTTTACGACTTTTTTTATTCCAGTTTTATCATCTATTTCCAATCTTAAAAAATATGTTCCAGAAGAAAGAGAATTAATATCTATTTCTGTTTTATTAGTTGTAACTATAACTACTTCACCCAACAATGTGAAAACTGATATTTTAATATTATGATAACTTAATTCTGTTTTTATATTTAGTTTACCATTTGTAGGGTTTGGATAAATGGTAAATGGCAATTCCAGTTTCTTTGAATAACCTATACTTAAAGGACTTTTTCTATATCTCATAACTATTTTATGAGAACCAACAATTTTTCTGTGATAATATATAATTTGTTTGTCAGTAGTTAAAGTAGGGGCTTCAATCAAGTTTGTAATTAATTCGGAAAACAAAACATTAGGGGTAGAAAAGATATCAGTTGGAGTGTTTCTAACTGCTACACAAATCTCGAAAAGAGTACTTGGTGTAATTGTACCTCTTGGGTATCTTGTGTAATACAGTTCTAAATTATCGCTACTAATACAAGGAGCATAATAAATATAATTTTCATCAATAATGTTTTGTAAAATAATATCGGAGTTTACAATTTTATTAAAAGTTGAATCATTAATTTTTTGGGCTATTCCTAATTCTGTTTCGCAGACACCTTGACAGCCATTTTTACCAGAATCAAATCTTGCATTATTGTAATAAAGAAAATTACCATCATAACTAATTCCGTGATCCATTACTAACCAACCGGGTATATTTTTGTTAAAATCTCCGTAAACTCGACCAATATTAGTAACATTTCCAAAGCTAAGTGTTCCGTGAAATAGGTTGTTAAGTTTAGCAGGATAATTTCTTGTAGAAGTCCAGTAAAAATTGTTTAGATTGTCTAAATCTGCAACAGCATCTAAATGAGGAGGTGTAATTTGATTTGCCCCATTCAACTCACCTACGTAGTTAAAGGTTGAATCGTTCAGTTTTGTGGCATAATAAAGCTTTGTATTAATTCCATCATTCAAATTGTTAAAGAACAAACAATTTCCAGTTGGAGATATGAAAGGTTCCATAGCATCAAAAGAAATTCCATTAATGGTTACATCAATCTCGGTACCAAACGAAGGAACTACTTGACTTCTAATAGTTAATGTATTTAACAGAATTATTATTATAAATATTAGTCTCATATATTATTATGGTTTTACTTTCCTTTTAATGGGTTATAGGTTAATAGGAGGTAAGGTTACTAGATTGTATCCTTTTAACCTAATTTATTTAGTTCTATAAAATGGAGTAATTTTTTCATTACCATTAAATTAGTGGGTATAACCATTGTTATTAATATCGTCCTTTTACTCTATATTTAACACTTATCGGGTTCAAAAGCAGTTAATATAAAGCTTTTAATTCTATTTTTATTTTCCACGATAATGAATTATTATGGAGATATACCCCTTTTTTTTAAGTGCTTAAGTGTTAAATTGCTGAAGTGATGAATATCTAGTGTTTTCAGGTAATTAACCTGTAATTATACCAAATGTCATTTCATGTTGTTTTTGGTATTATATATTGTTTCCCAAGTAGAAATGGAAGACATAGTCGATTAATTGCAGATATTAAAAACGGGTGATGGACAATAAAATCTAAAATATCAACAAGTCAATATCTCTAAATGGAATATCAAAATACTCTCCTACAGCTTTAGATGTAACTATACCTTTATACAAATAAACACCTGCTTGTAATCCTTTATCGGTAAGTATTACGCTTTCTAGGCCACCTCTATCGGCAATATCTAACAAATAAGGAGTGAAATAATTACTTATAGATAGCGAAGCAGTTCTTGAAACTCTAGATGGAATATTTGGAACACCGTAGTGAATTACTCCATGTTTTATTATTGTAGGTACATCGTGTGATGTGATTTCTGAAGTTTCAACTATTCCTCCTGAATCTATACTTACATCAATAATTACAGATCCATTTTTCATTAATTCAACCATTTCTTCCGAAACAATTGTAGGTGTTCTGCCTTCGGAACGCACAGCACCAATAAGAACATCGCAACGCCTTAAAGCTTTAGTTAAAACCTTTGGATGTATTGTATTTGTAAAAATTCGTTGTCCAACAGACTGCTGTATATTTCTAAGTCTTGTTATTGAATTGTCGAAAACTTTAACTGTAGCACCTAATCCTATGGCTGCCTTTGCTGCGTACTCTGCAACTATTCCAGCTCCAATTATTACAATTTCTGTTGGCGAAACTCCAGCAACTCCACCAAGCATTAATCCATTTCCAGAGTTAACGTTACTCATTAATTCGGCAGCAATAAGTATAGACGTTGTTCCTGCAATTTCCGATAAGGCTGTAAGTACAGGAGTAGAGCCTTCGTTATCTCTTAATTTATCTATAGCAATAGCCGAAACACCTTTTTTACTAAGTGTTTCAAAATACTCTTTCTTTCTAGTGTTAAATTGTAATGCAGATATTAAAATAGCTTTAGGTTTCATCCAACTAATTTCTTCTAGAGTAGGAGGGGCAATTTTTAAAACCATATTACAAGCAAAAACCTCTTTAGTGTCTTGCGATACTTTTGCACCAGCATCAGAATACTCTTTATCTGAGAAGTTAGCACCTAAACCAGCATTAGATTCTATCATTATTTCATGACCATTTGCCGTTAAAACCATAACAGCATCGGGTGTTAAGCAAACCCTGCGCTCATTGTATTGAGTTTCTCTGGGTATTCCTATAAATAGTTTTCCTTTTTTTCTCTCCACTTCAAGCACTTCTTCTTGAGGTAATAATTCTTGATGAGTAAAGGGGCTTAACTTTGAAAAGTCGTTCATTTATTTTGATTTTACCGTTATAAAACGTTCGTCTAGTGACGATATAATTTCAACTTCGATTACATTTTCTGGCAATAAGTTAGGGATTTTTTCGGGCCACTCTACAAAACAGTAGGAATTAGAATAAAAATAATCTTCGTAACCCATATCTAAAGCTTCCATTTCTTCTTCCAACCTGTAAAAATCGAAATGAAATATTGCGCCATTTTTTTTCGAAAAATATTCGTTAACTATGGCAAAAGTAGGACTATTAGCCACATCTTCAATCCCAAGTTGATGTACTATCTCTTTTATTAAAGTAGTTTTTCCTGCACCCATTGATCCATAAAACAAGAATATTTTATCATCGCCAAAGTCCGATAAAATAGATTTTGCTATTGCAGGTAAATGGTCTAACGAAGTGCTTTTATATTTCTTTTCCAAATTGTTTTGTTTTTTTGTGGTTACAAATATAATGCATCATTTTTTAATAATTCAATTCTACGAGGTTCTCAATCTGTCTACCGAAAGGCAGGTGCTTGCAGGTTTATTATAGGTAGACCTCGTAGAGTGCTAAGCCCCTACGAGAGTCGGATAGAAAAATAAATAAATCAATTCCAATTTACCCAACACTACGAGGTCTTTGACCCTCGTATATCCAACATTCGTAAGCCTCGTAGGTCTAACAATTAATTCATTTACACATTATCCTCTTGATTCACTAAATATTCTTAAATTTGCTATCTTTAAAAAAATAGACATAAAATAAAAACATAAGATATGCCAGGATTTGAGTGGTTCGGCGATGCTGAACGTAAAGAAGTTAACGAAGTTTTATATAGTGGAGTGTTAATGCGTTATGGTTTCGACGGTATGCGTAACGGACACTGGAAGGCTAAAGAAATGGAAAAAGCAATTGAAACTAAGATGAATGTTAAGCACGCTCAACTTTTATCTAGTGGAACAGCTGCTGTAACTACTGCTTTGGCTGTTGCTGGTGTTGGTGCTGGCGATGAAGTTATTATGCCAACATTTACATTTGTTGCTAGTTTCGAGTCTGTATTGGCTGTGGGAGCAATTCCTGTTTTAGTAGATATCGACGAGACACTGACTTTAAGTCCTGAGGCAGTAAAGAATGCAATAACTCCAAAAACTAAAGCAATTATGCCAGTTCACATGTGTGGATCAATGGCAGATTTAGATGCTCTAAAAAGTATTTGCGATGATAATAATTTGCTTCTTGTAGAGGATGCTTGTCAGGCATTTGGTGGTTCGTACAAAGGAACTGCACTAGGTGCTTTTGGCGATATTGGTTGCTATTCTTTCGATTATGTAAAAACTATTACTTGTGGCGAAGGTGGAGCAGTTGTAACAAACAACTCCGATTATGCTATAAAAGCCGATGGTTACCAAGATCATGGTCACGACCATATTGGAAACGATAGGGGAGCAGAGACACACCCTTATTTAGGATTCAACTATCGTATTTCAGAAATGAATGCAGCAGTAGGTATTGCTCAAATGAATAGATTGGATGACATAATTTTCGTTCAGAAAAAAAATAAAACAGTACTAAAGGATGCTCTTTCTACAATTGAAGGTATTTCTTTTAGAGTTTTGCCAGACCCTGATGGAGATAACTATTCTTTCCTTTCTTTCTTTTTACCAACCGAAGAACTTGCAAGAAAAGCTCACAAAGCTTTAGCTGATTTCGGAACAGATGGTAACTTTTATTGGTTCGATAATAACTGGCATTACTACAAAAAATGGGATCACTTACACAACTTAGATGGTGTTTCGCCAATAAGCAAACAAGTTGTAGATGGTATGCCAAATTATAAAGGAAAAGAATTCCCTGCTTCTGATGCTATAATCAGCAGAACAATTTCTACACTTATAAAATTAAACTGGACTGAGGAAGAAGTAAAAGATAGAGCTAACAAAATGGTGGAGGCTATTAAGTCGGTACTATAAAAGTTGAATCGTTTAATTGAAAATATGTTTAATTGAAAAGGTGTTTAACTGTTTAATTGATAAAATATAATTTTGTTCAGATTAATGGTTCAACAACTCAACAGTTACACAGTTCAACAATTAAACAATTAAACAGTTACACAGTTCAACAATTAAACAGTTAAACCAATAAAATGAAGATAATAGCAATGATTCCTGCACGTTATGGTGCATCTAGATTCCCAGGTAAGCTTATGGCTAAGTTAGGTTCTAAGAGTGTTATTCTAAGAACTTATGAAGCTGTAATTAAAACGGATTTGTTTGATGATGTTTATGTGGTAACTGATAGTGATATAATTTTCGAGGAAATTGAAAATCACGGTGGTAAAGCTATAATGAGCAAAAAAAATCATGAAACTGGGAGCGATAGAATTGCAGAAGCAGTTGCTGATTTGGATGTTGATATAGTTGTGAATGTTCAAGGAGATGAACCTTTTACTAAAAAAGAACCTTTAGTTAAAGTGCTAGAAGTTTTCAAAGGTAAAGATGCCGATAAAATTGATTTAGCCTCCCTAATGCAGGTTATGACTAAAGTTAATCAGATTGAAGATCCAAATTTTGTAAAAGTTGTAGTTGATGATGATGATTTTGCAATGTACTTTTCTCGTTCGCCAATTCCTTATCCAAGAGATAGAGAAGCAGGAGCAAAGTATTTTGAGCATATTGGAGTTTATGCTTTCCGTAAGCAAGCCCTAATGGATTTTGCTACGTTACCAATGAAAGTAAACGAAGGAACTGAAAAGATAGAGGCCCTTCGTTACCTCGAATACGGTAAAAAAATAAAAATGGTTGTAACCGATTATATGGGAATAGAAATAGATACCCCAGAAGATTTGGAAGCTGCACATGCATTTTTGGGAGAAGAGTAATTTACGGGTTACGTCCTTCGGCTACGCTCAGGAACCGGGTTACGTGTTACGTGTTACGGGTTACGGGTTACGTGTTACGGGTTACGGGTTACGGGTTACGGGTTACGGGTTACGGGTTACGGGTTACGGGTTACGGGTTACGGGTTACGGGTTACGGGTTACGGGTTACGGGTTACGGG
>JADGDT010000045.1:6172-6276 GCA_016744755.1 Ichthyobacteriaceae bacterium
TTACGGATGTCTATGCAAAATTAATTTTTCTAAACTTGATATCAACTCAACAACAAACAGCTCAACGAAAAACAATTAAACAAATCAACAGTTAAACGATTAAA
>JADGDT010000045.1:6376-10067 GCA_016744755.1 Ichthyobacteriaceae bacterium
GATGTCTATGCAAAATTAATTTTTCTAAACTTGATATCAACTCAACAACAAACAGCTCAACGAAAAACAATTAAACAAATCAACAGTTAAACGATTAAACAATATTACAATGACAGATTACAGAAATTTTCCAATGGTACCACGAGTAATTTTCGGAAGAGGTTGCTTTAGTCAAGTTGGTGAAATAATAGAAGAGAAAAGAACATCAGATACAGCACCCATGATTTTTTTGGTGGATGATGTATTTGGGAATAATACCAATTTAGTTTCTAGAATCCCATTAAAGAATAATGATAAAATTATTTTTATAAATGTAGATGATGAGCCAAAGACTAAAACAGTAGATAAATACAGAGATGATATAGTTGCTGAGTTCGCAGAGCTTCCGTTAGGAATAATAGGAGTAGGAGGAGGATCAATTATGGATTATGCTAAAGCTGTGGCTTTAATGCTTACAAATCCAGGTTCATCGGCAGATTACCAAGGTTGGGATTTAGTTGAAAATCCTGCTGTTTACCACGTTGGTGTTCCAACAATTTCTGGTACTGGTGCCGAGATTTCTAGAACAACGGTTCTTACAGGGCCTGTTCGTAAACTAGGTATGAACTCTGATTACACACCGTTTGATCAAGTAATTCTTGATCCGGAATTAACTCAAGGTATAGATAAAAATCAATGGTTTTTTACAGGAATGGATTGTTTTATTCACAATGTAGAATCTCTTACAGGTACATATATCAATGCATTTAGTCAATCTTACGGAGAAAAATCAATGGATCTTTGTAGAGAAGTTTTCTTAGAAAAAGAAGAGTTCGACGAAGATGCACAAGATAAATTGATGATGGCATCTTTCCACGGAGGTATGTCTATAGCTTACTCTCAAGTAGGTGTTGCTCATGCAATGTCTTATGGGTTAGGTTTTTTACTAGGAACTCACCACGGTGTAGGTAATTGTGTTGTATTTGATCAGTTAGGAGAGTTTTATGCCGAAGGAGTAAAAGAATTCAAACAAATGGTTGTAAAACACAGAATAGATATTCCTCAAGGTATTTGTGCAGGCTTAAGCGATAAAGATTTTAACACTATGATTGATGTAGCTTTAAGTCTTGAACCACTTTGGGAAAATGCACTGGGTAAAAATTGGAAACAAATAGCAACTAGAGAAAAACTTAGAAGCTTATATGAGTTGATGTAAATTTAGATTATCCCTCAATATTTATATACTACAAGCAACCTATTTACTTAGGTTGCTTTTTTTTTAAATACAATCCTTAATTAGAATAATTACAAATTTAAAAATAAAATACTTCTTTGTCTTTTATTATAAATGATTTTATACATTTGTTACTTGTAATATTATATAGCATATAAATGCTATGTTGACTTACTAAATTAATACTAATCAAAATCAATACATTATGTTATCCAAAAGTCAGGCGAAGGTCTTCTTTCTCGGTGGTACAGCTGTGTTTTTCCTAATATTTTTAGGATTGTCATGGCACTCAATGTCTATCGCCGTTCCCAAACAAACACACGAAGAGAACATGACAGAAGCCGTTGTACGCGGTAAAGTTATCTTTGACGAAAACAACTGTATGGGATGCCATACTATTTTAGGAGAAGGAGCATACTACGCTCCAGAATTAACAGAAGTTGTAGAGAGACGTGGCGAAGGCTACATCAAAGCAGTTTTAATGTCGCCAATACCTTGGGCTCCACGCGGAAGAAAGATGGTTGCGTACAATTTTTCTGAAGAGGAAGCGAAAGACTTAATTGAGTTTTTTACTTGGATTGGAAATATGGATTTGAATGGATTTCCTCCAAAACCAGATCTTAAACAAAATTAATTCACCTAAAGTTTATAAAGATGAATCGAGCATGAACCAGATATCTCATAAAGAGAAATGGATTTAATCTCATGCGAACACCACCAGCCTCTACGGCTAGGCGGGTCTGACATAAACATAAAAATTATTAACAGATGAAATATAAATCACAAAAAGTAGCATACTATTTTTTCGCACTTAGTATGATTCTACTCGTTTTACAAATAACATACGGTTTCATAATGGCATTTGCCCATTATGGTATGGACGGATTACACGATATTATTCCTTTTAACGCTGCTACAGCAACTCACAAAAACTTATTAGTTGTTTGGATGTTGAGTGGTTTTATGGGAGCAGCTTACTACATAATTCCCGAAGAATCAGAACACGAATTAGTTTCTGTACCTCTTGCAATGGTTCAACTTTATAGCTTGGCAGCAGTAGGAGTTGTTGCAGTAATAGGGTTTCACCTTAACTGGTGGGAAGGACGTAAATTCTTAGAAATTCCACGTCCGCTTGACTATCTAGTTGTAGTAAATGTACTATTGTTTCTTTATTTAATATTAATGACATTGATAAAAGGTAAAAAGCGTACTACTACATCAATGGTTCTATTTATGGGACTATTATTTGCAGCATTGCTTTATTTACCTGGTATGATTTGGTTCGACAATCAAACTATGGATTCATTTTTCCGCTGGTGGGTTGTTCACCTTTGGGTAGAGGGGGTTTGGGAATTAATAATGGGAGGTATTTTAGCTTTCTTATTAATTAAACTTACCGGAGTTGATAGAGAGGTTATAGAAAAATGGCTTTATGTTATTGTAGGCCTTACTTTTATATCTGGTATTCTAGGTACTGGACACCACTTTTACTACATAGGAACACCAAAATATTGGTTAATGATTGGTGGTATATTTTCGGCACTTGAGCCTCTAGCTTTCTTAGGAATGGCACTATTTGCAGTTGCAATGTACCGTAAGGGAGAAAAACGTCATCCAAACAAAATGGCAATTAACTGGACACTAGGTACTGCAATAATTTCGTTTGTAGGAGCAGGATTATTAGGAATAGCACATACCTTACCAAGTGTAAATATGTGGACTCACGGTACTTTTGTAACTGCAATGCACGGTCACTTAGCATTTTGGGGAGCATACGGAATGTTAATTTTTGGTATGATTACATATGTAATGCCACAAGTTACAGGTCGTAAACGTTACGAAACTAAAATGTCGGAATATGCATTCTGGCTTTCAAATATTGGTATGATAGCTATGACTACAGCATTTGCAGCAGCAGGTGTAACTCAGGTTTATCTTGAGCGTAAAGTAGGTATGGATTTTGCCGAAGTTCAAATAGCAATGGAACCACATTTCTTGATGCTAATATTTGCAGCTACAATATTTGCAACAGGAGTAACTCTATTTATTATAGATTTCGTTAAATACGGATTGCCTACAGATGAAGCTCTAGAAACGGAATAGTTTTATTTGTTTATCGCTTTGCTGTTTATATTAATATCTGCGGTGTTAGGTTGGTGATTCTACGCATCTACTGTTTAAACTATATGGGAGAATATAACTCTACATACACTTAAATAGTAGGTGCAAAGTACCACAATCGTGTAAAAGGCACATAAACAGTGAAGCGATAAACTTTTAAGGTGTTTACACTCAACTTATCGTTTAGTTTAAACCGATAATGCGAAGCATTTCAACCAGAAAGCGTAGCTTTCATAAACAGCAAAACGATAAACTTTCATGGTGTCTATACTCAACTTGCCGTTTAGTTTAAACCGATAATGCGAAGCATTTAAACCAGAAAGCGTAGCTTTCATAAACAGCAAAGCGATAAACTTT
>JADGDT010000045.1:10167-23003 GCA_016744755.1 Ichthyobacteriaceae bacterium
ATGGTGTCTATACTCAACTTGCCGTTTAGTTTAAACCGATAATGCGAAGCATTTAAACCAGAAAGCGTAGCTTTCATAAACAGCAAAGCGATAAACTTTCATGGTGTCTATACTCAACTTGCCGTTTAGTCTAAACCGATAATGCGAAGCATTTCAACCAGAAAGCGTAGCTTTCATAAACAGCAAAGCGATAAACTTTCATGGTGTCTATACTCAACTTGCCGTTTAGTCTAAACCGATAATGCGAAGCATTTCAACCAGAAAGCGTAGCTTTCATAAACAGCAAAGCGATAAACTTTCATGGTGTCTATACTCAACTTGCCGTTTAGTTTAAACCGATAATGCGAAGCATTTAAACCAGAAAGCGTAGCTTTCATAAACAGCAAAGCGATAAACTTTTTGCAGTGTTTACATACAACTCACACCTCAATAGTCAAATTTTATGTCACAAACAACTACTATCCCGTATTACAAAGCCGTAGGTAAAGAAATTCAAGTATTTGAACATTGTTATCAGCAAAAACTGCCTCTATTATTAAAAGGACCTACAGGTACAGGTAAAACTAGATTTGTAGAACATATGGCAGCTAAGATGGAAACTAAATTCATCACTGTTGCTTGTCACGAAGAAACTTCCGCTACAGACTTAGTTGGTAGATACATTCTAAAAGGAATGGAAACTGTTTGGCAAGATGGGCCTTTAACCACAGCCGTAAAAGAAGGGTACATAATTTATTTAGATGAAATTGCAGAAGCACGCCCCGATGTAATTGTGGCAATACACTCACTTACCGATCATCGCCGTACTTTATATATAGATAAACTATCAGAAGAAATAAAAGCCGAAGAAGGCTTTATGTTAGTTTCGTCGTACAACCCAGGTTACCAAAAAGGATTTAAAGAACTTAAACCATCTACTCGACAACGTTTTGTGGCTATGTCTTTTAAATATCCCGAAACTGATACCGAAATTGAAATTGTAATAAACGAAACAGGAATAGAGGAAAACATATCTAAAAAGCTAGTTAAAATTGCAAACAAAATCAGAAATCTTACAGAGTTAGGTTTAATGGAAACAGTTTCTACACGTTTAATTATTGATGCTGCTACGCTTATAAAAGCAGGTATGGAAAAACGCTTGTCGGTAGATGTTGCAATGATTCAACCACTATCTGATGATTTAGAGACTCTTGAGGCATTAAAAGATTTAGCAGATTTGATGATTTAAATAATTGTTTATTGCTGCGCTGTTTATGTGCCTTTGGCACTGTTTTTCGATGCTTTGCATCTTTTGTTTAAACTAGATGTTTTTGTTTATGAATACACTGTGAAGATATAGGTTACTCCATAATGGAACGACTGTTTATAAGCCTTTGGCTTTGTTTATACGATGCTTTGCATCTTTTGTTTAAACTAGATGTTTTTGTTTATGAATACACTGTGAAGATATAGGTTACTCCATAATGGAACGACTGTTTATAAGCCTTTGGCTTTGTTTATACGATGCTTTGCATCTTTTGTTTAAACTAGATGTTTTTGTTTATGAATACACTGTGAAGATATAGGTTACTCCATAATGGAACGACTGTTTGTAGTTGTGCTGTTTATGTGCCTTTGGCACTGTTTTTCGATGCTTTGCATCTTTTGTTTAAACTAGATGTTTTTGTTTATGAATACACTGTGAAGGTATAGGTTACTCCATAATGGAACGACTGTTTGTAGCTGCGCTGTTTATGTGCCTTTGGCACTGTTTTTCGATGCTTTGCATCTTTTGTTTAAACTAGATGTTTTTGTTTATGAATACACTGTGAAGATATAGGTTACTCCATAATGGAACGACTGTTTATAAGCCTTTGGCTTTGTTTATACGATGCTTTGCATCTTTTGTTTAAACTAGATGTTTCGTTAATGGTTCTACCTATATTTGTGTGGGACTCGATACGTCATCTTGAACGAAGTTTACAGCACGAAGTGATGTAAATGCAGCTGAAAGATCTATAGCAACAGTGATAACACACAGTGTTGTATATTGTAGTAGATATTTCGACTACGCAAAAGCTCAGCTCAATATGACAATACTATAATGTTTTCCACACAAATAAGGGAGAACCTTGTTAATAAATATACTTATAAATAGCATGTAGTTTAGAAATATCAAAACTAAACAGTATATGCGAAGCATTACAACCATGTGCCGTAGGCACATAACCTGCGAAGCAATAAACCTATTCTACAAAAATGGAAATAGACCAAATAATATTCAAAAAAGTAATAAGTTTTTTCCATCGAAAACTAAATAAGGTTTCCGATGAAGAAAAGTTACGCACTGTTGAATTAAGTGATATTTCTGGTAAACTAACATACATTGCAAGAGCATTAACAGGTATTAATATAGAAATTGTTGAAGCCGAAGAGGAGGGAGGATGGAAAGGAGAATTTTTCTATCTACCTAAAAAAATATCTTTTTTCGAAAATGTAGATAAGAATATAATGTTCTATGTTTTCCGTACAGTTTACCTATCGCAACAATTTGAATTAAATATAAATTGGTTAGACAAAAATGACTTTCAGTCTATAGAAGACTCAAGGTTAAAAGCAAAAGAATCGTCTAAAGTAATACTTGAAGCTCTTGGAGTTGAATACCCGTCTATACATAAGTTTTATAAAGATATACAAACCGAATTTGCAAAATTAGAATTAGAAGACTATTGGTTTTTTGGTAAATTAATGATTAATGAAATCATAATCCGAGACAAGAAAAAGTCTATGGATTCTGAGGGAGATACTCACTCCGAAACTGCCGAAATAACAACAGAAGTAAAATCAAAAGCTGTTGAAGAAGCCAAAGTAATTGAGGTTAATAAAAAAGCACAAGAGGATTATACTCTTGCACATTATTTCGAAAAGGTAGAAACAGCAGAAGAGTTTAATGGTGTTTGGCGAGATTTTGATGGCGGCGATGATTTAGAAAAAGATTCTGAAGCACTACAAGAGCTTAATTTAAAACACATGGTTAGGTCAGATGAGTCAACTCACTCCGTTTATCAGGCTGATTTTAGAGATTTACAAAATATATCTAATAGTGCCGAAAGTGATGAAACTGGTTATTACAAAACATATAAAGAGTGGAATTTCAAAAAAACAGAATATAAACCAGATTTTTGTAAGGTTTATTTAAAATTACCAGAGAATGGAACTTTAGACTACGCTCAAAAATGTATAAACGAAAATGTTTCTACATTAAATTCCCTTAGAAGAAAATTTGCTCAGATTAATCAAATACGCCATCAAGTAAAAAAATTAAGTGATGGTGAAGAATATGACTTAGATTCGTTGGTAGATATGTTTACTGATATAAAGTCGGGACACACACCATCAGAAAACATCTATTTATCGAGACGTAAAAAAGAGGCAGATATTTCTATTTTGTTTCTACTAGATTTAAGCATGTCAACAGATAGTTATGCCGCAGGTAATAGAGTGTTAGATGTTGAGAAACAAGCGGTAATATTATTTGGAGAGGTATTAGAAGAATATGGAATTGATTTTGCTGTTGGAGGATTTTCATCAAAAACCAGAAATAACTGTAGCTATTATATTCTAAAAGATTTTGATACAGACTGGATTACAGGGAAAAAGAGAATAGGGGAAGCAAGCCCAGAAGGTTATACCAGAATTGGTCCTGCTTTGCGTCATGCCAAACACTTAATTCAAGATAGAAAAACCCAGAATAAATGGGTTGTACTAATATCTGATGGAAAACCTAACGATTACGACAAATATGAAGGAAAATACGGTGTTCACGATGTAAAGAAAGCTTTGGACGAAATGCACGAATATCATATAAACACATATGCTATTGCAATTGAATCTGTAGCTAGGTTTTATTTACCGCAGATGTTCGGACAAAATCATTATAATATATTATCGCACCCAGATATGATGTTAAATTCATTAACAACTTTTTATAAACGAATACAGAATTTGTAAATATGTTTATTGCTTTGCTGTTTATTGTGCCTTTGGCACAGTTTATTCGATGCTTTGCATCGCTTGTTTAAACTAGATGTTTTTTTTTATGGATACACTTCTTAAACAGTATGTTGCTTTACAACAACAAATAGAAAGCGTAGATTTCGATAAACAGCATGTGTAACATGCATAAACTTTAATTTATGGAGAATACAGTTATATCAAAAAAATCAATTTATTATCCACCTGGTGGTATGCTAATTTGGATTGTTATTTCTATAGAAATGCTAACATTCCTGATGGGGATTGCTGCATTTTTAGTTAGTAGAAATGCCGAATTAAGTCTCTTTAACGAGTCGCAATTAATGTTAAATAAGACTTTTGGAACAATAAATACCATTGTATTAATAACTAGTGGGTATTTAGTTGCTGAGGCAGTAAAAAAACTAGCAAAAGGAGATAGTGAAAAAAGCTATAAATACATTATGTGGGCAATAATTATTGGTAGCTTATTTTTAGTTCTGAAAGCTATTGAGTACAATGGTAAAATAAATTTAGGAATTGCACTAGAGGAAAATACTTTCTTTACATTTTATTGGCTTTTAACAGGGTTTCATTTTGTACACGTATTGGTAGGAGTAGTAATCCTAACTATTTTGATGATACAAATTAAAAAAGGAAATTATTCTGCTAGCGATTATACTGATGTTGAAACAGGAGCATCTTTTTGGCACATGTGCGATTTAATTTGGTTGATTTTATTCCCAATACTATATTTGATTTAAATTGATTATGAAAATAACAAACAAAAAAATATGGTTGGTACTCGTATTACTTACCATAGCATCATTTCTAACATCTAAGGAAGGTTTAGTAAAAGATACATCATTAATAATTATTGTATTATTGAGTGCTTTTAAGTTTTTATCTATCGGTTTTCAGTTTATGGAATTAAAGCACGCTCATAAATTTTGGCAAATATTTTTTAGTGGAATAATCGTTTTTTACGTCATTTTAGTATTTTCTATTTCAATTTAAGTGTAGTATGCATTAGTAGCAACAACATACATTACATGTGTAAATATTGCATTATCAACACCTTACAAGTATTTAATCTATGCAATACACCCTTAAATTATAGAAAAATATAGACGTATGAAATTATAAATAATAAAACTATCTTCGTAAAAGTTTTACAAGACATGTAAATGCATAATAATTAAAATATTTTCAGGTAAAGAATGGCAAAATCACAACAATCCTTTGGAAAGAAAGAAAGAGAAAAGAAACGTCTTAAGAAGAAACTAGATAAGCAAAAATTAAAAGATGAGCGTAAAGCTAACTCTACTAAAGGAGGCAATTGGGAAGACATGATTGCTTATGTTGATGAGTTTGGTAACCTTACCGATACACCACCAGATCCAACACTAAAAAAGAAAAAGATTGATGCTTCGAGCATTGTTCTTGGAATTCCTAAAAAGGTTGAAGTTTATGTTGATCCAATCAAAAAAGGAAAGATAGATTTCTTTAATGATGCTAAAGGTTTCGGATTTATTAGAGAGTTAGATACTCAGGAAAAATATTTCGTACACATAAATGGTATGATTGATCAATTTGTAGAAGGTGATAAATGTACTTTTGAATTAGAGCAAGGAATGAAAGGCTTAAATGCTGTAAGGGTTAAGAAAGCATAATTCCAAAATATATATTTCATAAACGAGAATGTCTATTATTGATATTCTCGTTTTTTTGTTTAAGTGCTTACAAATGGGTAGTTTTTAGATTTGAGTATTCAATTATATTTATATCTAAAAAAAGATTATAATTTATATTATGTTAAATAGAGTTGCTTAAAGAAAAAGGATGAATTATTACTTCACCCTCTTAAATATTTATATTCTATTTTCTAAACAGAATTTCTACTTGCATTTATATTTCCATAAAGAGATCTAATTACCATCATTTCATAGATTTTAATCAAGCCATCATTCTTCTCAGAATCTTTATACAAGTCTTCTAGTTTCAGTAATGCATACTGTTGAATTGTTAACAATGGTAAAACAATTTGTTCTCTCAATTTAATTGATTTACGTCTAGCAGGCGAAGAATTCATCAATTCATCTGTCTTAGAAATTTTCTGAATCATCTCTACTGTAGTATTGTACTCTTTGTAAATGATATTCCAAAATTCTCCAAATTCTTCATTATCCTGAAGATATTTTGTTAGAGGGAAAAATGATTTTGTCAAAGACACCATACTATTATCAATTAGTGCCTTGAAAAACATTGAGTTTTCGTATAAATCAATTGCTTGATCTAAATTACCATTATCTTCAAGTCTTTTAAGTACAGACCCTACACCAAAATACCCTGGTACATTTTGTTTAAGCATACTCCAAGATCCTACAAAAGGAATAGCTCTTAGATCCTCAAATTTTAATTCAGAAGATTTAGACCTTTTAGATGGTCTACTACCAATATTAGTTTTACCGTAATATTTCAGTGTAGAAATTTTTTCTAAATAAGGAATAAATTTATCGTGAGCTTTAAAATTCAAATACTCTTGTAAACTTTCATTCGATAACTTTTCTAGTAAAACCTTGCGTTTAGAACTCATTTTTTGATTTCCTATACTGAATATCTCATTTGATAAACCAGCACTTAGCAATTGCTCAATATTGTATTGTGCTGCTCCTACAGTTCCGAAGTTTGCCGAAATTGTTTGTCCTTGAATAGTTATTTGAATTTCTTTATTTTCTATAGTTTTACCAAGCGAAGAATAAAACTTGTGAGTTTCTCCTCCTCCACGTGCAGGTGGTCCTCCCCTCCCATCGAAAAACACTACATCTATTCCGTGTTTACGTGCAACGTTTGTTAATTCTTCTTTTGCTTTATAAATACTCCAATTTGCCATTAAGTAGCCACCATCTTTGGTTCCGTCAGAAAATCCAAGCATAATAGTTTGCTTGTTTTTTCTAAGTTCCAAATGCTTTTTATAATCAGAGTTAGAGAAAATAGTTTCCATAATACTTGGAGCATTCTCTAAGTCGGTAATTGTTTCAAATAGTGGAATAACATCAACTGATAGACTTTCTTTTTTCCATCCACACAACCCAAACATTGCATAAACTTCTAATATGTTTACTGCAGATTGGTTGTTGCTAATAATATATCTATTTGCTCCTTTCTCGCCATTTTTTTCTTGAATTTGGCTAATAGCATAAATAGATTCTAAAGTATCTTTTGTGATTTTATCATCGAAAAGTAAAGGATTAATTCTATCCTGAACATCTGTCAATAATTTAATTTTATCATCATCACTTAATTCTTCATAATTATCTGGCAAAATAGCTTTACCACTAGACTTGTAGTGTTTAACTATGTTTGACATTACACTAGAATGAATTCTAGAATCTTGTCTAACATCTAAAGTAGCAAAATGGTAACCAAATATTCTAACCTTATTTAACAATTCCTGAACTTCATCAGCATACAAACTATTGTGTTTGCTAATAAGTATATCCTTTATTTGTTCTAGCCTTTCGGTTAGCTCTGAGTATGAAATTGTAGGGTGATTTGGTTGATGATAAGAATTTTCGAAAACTTTTTCTTGAAGGTTTGAAATCTCAACATCTACAATATCAAAAGTTAGTTTACGTTTTAAGTCTCTAATATCTCTGTAATAAGCTCTGAAAATTGATGCTCGCAGTCTATCAGCAACTTTCAAAGTAGTTTCGGCATCAACAAAGGGATTTCCATCTCTGTCTCCTCCAGGCCAAAAACCTAATTCTACAAAAGAGTTATCTGGAACTCCATTTCCTTCAAACACAAACTGATCTATTCTGTTTGCAACCTTACTTATCGAGTGATAAAAAACATTTTCTAAATACCAAATTAAACTAACAGCCTCATCAAGGGGAGTAGGTTTTGTTTTTTTTATAAATTTAGTTTTACCTAACTGCTTTAATAATTTTTCTATACCTCCTAAATTATTTTCGGTAATGGCTACACTTAAATCAGTGATAATACTAAGTACCGAACCTGGATAAAATTGAGTTGGATGAGCAGTTAATACCAAGCGAACTTTGAAGTCTTCAAGCTTTTGTTGAAGTTTATCTTTAACCTTCAGATATTCTACTTCAGATGCTAAATACTTTATAGTTCCTATTCCGTCAAGGTCATGATTCTCTTCAAAGGAAGAATCTTCTACAGAATCGAAAAGTACAATCTGACGTTCTATATACTGTACATATTTAAAAAGAGCTGTGATTTGTTTCTCTTCATTTTTAAAAAAACCATTATTGTTTTTGAAGAAACTCTTAATTATTTCAAACGGACTCTGACCTTTTTCATATCCCCTCTCGCAATGACGACCTAGTAAAGGCAATGTATCACCTGTTCTTTCTACATCGTCGAAAGGTAACTTAAGAAATAAGCTATTATATATGTGATACTTGTTTATTACAGAGTTCTGAAAAGTATCAATTGTATTTTTATACTTTGAATTATGCATTTTTTTCAAATTATTTATTAGCAATCTATCAATACAATAGGTTGCTTAGTTTGTAAAGCTATTAAAACTGAAAAATGTACACTTACAATTCTTTACCTATAAGTATATAAGCAAATATAAGGTGTATAAAAAAATATATTCTAGTCTTTCAAATACACTTATATTATTGAAGTATAACTATAATCTATGTAATGAGATTATCTAAAAATAGAATGCATCAATCTATTTTTATCGTTAATGGATTTCTCGATTGGAATCATACTCTCAGTGCGATCATTAACATCATTACACTCAAATTGTAACTATTTGCATTTTAAATCGTTAATATATTAGGTTTCTGTATTTACTACATAGTACTTAGTGTGCAATATACAATAAAGTTATTATTGTTAATCATTTCTATCATAATAGTGTTTTTTAGTGCTTGAATTCAAGTAGTAAATGCAACTTTATTATTAAATAATATTTTTTCTATCAAATGTACTGTCAGTAGATATGACCTGAATTTGCATTCCCCATTAAACTAGTAGTGAAATATAAATTTAATGGTACCATAAATTAGGTGTAGAACCAATTTAAACAATCTCACACCCTATTTTTTTATTATCCTCTTATACTCCGAGAAAAAAGAATTATAAACTTTAAATACATACATTCCTTTATCTAAATTACTAATATTTATTATTTCGTTATCGTTTCTTAGTTGTATTGTTTTTAGCATTTGCCCAGAAGTGTTATAAATTTCTAATTTAAATTTCTCTGATTGTTTAAAATCATCGAAAACTATTTTTAGCTCATCGCTTGTAATGTTAGGATATACTCCTACTCTACTGTTCTCCAGATCCATTTCGTTATTAGAGAGAGTTAAGCTTTCTGAAGGTTTTTCTGAAATCAGACTTATATCTTTCACTAAAATATTTTCTGATGCTAAATTATAATCCTCCTTAGTAGTAGCCATAGTCATAAAAGCACCATCTACCCATTGTGTATCTGCCCAATATCCGTTTGCATTCATTTTATCCCATTCTATTCTTATTGAACGGTTGTCGTCTAATAATTTTACTCCGTTAACTACAGTAGTATTTTCTGGAACAAAATGAGCTCCAAGCTCTATTCTTAGTTCCGTATCCCACAAAAAGTATTTTATTTTAAATTCATCCTGAACAGTCCATCTTTCATCATTTAAAATTATTCCTGTAAAAATAGTTTCTGTTGTTGATGAATTGTTTGGATTAGATGTTTTAACACTTATCTCTATTCCATTTCCCGAATATTTTGCCGTTAGTATAATTCCTGCTGTAGTTTCGTTTGCAGTTATACCATCTACTCCTAAATATGAATCTTCATCGGTATATTCCCATAACCCTAAATTAAATATGGTGTTATCTAAATTTGCATTATTGTTTTTTGGGTTAATTTTTGTTTTTAATATTATTCCTTTCGGATCATTCCAATAGAATAAATCTCTAGTTTTTAGTTGTGCTTTAGTACCTGTTGCCGATAGATTTAATTGTCCGCTTTCTACTACTGCATTGTCTAATATATATCCAGTACCAACTTCTGGTATTCCAGAATCAAACTCATCTCTGATTATTGTTCTAAAAGAGTGCTCTACAAAATTTACGGCATTACGGAATTGAATAGTATTTGTTGCACAATGTCCTCCTTCATTTTCTAAAATTTTACTTTTAAAATTATCTACCTCCATTCCGTTATGATAAATATTCATTATATTACCTTCTCTAAAATCCTCGTAAGAAGTCATTATAGCATAACGTTGGTCGAAGGTTTTTACATAATCTTTATAGCCGTCTTGATATGTTATAATATTTTCATATTCATCTGTACGAGTTTGGTAATCTCTTTGAACATCGTTAAAATAAGATGATCCACACAAGCACAAAGAACCTGCTATCCACTCTGGAAATAGAAATGCCATATTTGCTGCAACCCTTGCTCCACCAGAATTACCCGAAGCGTAAATTCTGTTTTCATCAATATTAAAAAGCTCTCTCATTCTGAAAGCCGATGCAACTGCAGCACCTATACGATCTGTAGTAATAATAGTATTTCCCAATCCGTTTGCTCCAATAAATATTATTTTTTTCTCATCGGCAACTGTTTTCCATTGATTTCTTATAATTCCGTTTTTACCAGAACTAATCCATGTCATTAAGCCATAGGGTTCGGTACCATCGTAACTTGGCGGTATATATAAATCGAAAGCATTTTCTCCTTCGGTTTCTGTTTCAATTAAATAGTCGTTAGGATGAGACGTATATTTTGTATAGCCTGCTGTAGAGTGCTCAATTACACTTACATCTTCTATTTCTCCAATATAAATATCATCTACCTTTCCTGTACCGAAAGGGCTAACTTGTGCTGATAAAGTAACTTGTAATACTATAATAAAGTATAAAAGTGACGATGTGAATAATTTTTTCATTGTGATGTGTTTGTTTAATCAACTAACTCTCCTTTAGAATGTGTTGTTCTATCTCTTTTTACTGTAGCTATTAAAGATGTAATATCCTTTATATTCTTATAATTATCAATTTCTAAAGTATAATTACCTTTCGATCTTATATTATTAATAATTGTAATTGAATAAAAATTGCTATTACCTATTCTTGTAAGTTTTTCATCAATTTTTTTCACTACTTTTCCTTTAGAGTTTATAACTCTTCCTTTTATTACTCCCGATAATTCTTTGTCTGACGTAAAAGCTAAATGTGCTCCTCTTCTTCCATTTTTTATAGTGAAATCAATAATAGTTTTATTACCCTTAGTCATAAATTTATCTGAGGAAACTTCCGATGCGTTTGGCATAATAAAATGTCCGTATTCTTGCCAAGAAGCATCAAAGCCAGTTAATTTGAATCCGAATGCGAATTTCATTTTATCACTATCTATTTTTATATTACTTATATCAATAGCAATAGTTTTGCTGTCTGTTATTTCGAAAGGCACGCTACCATAACCTAAAAGTTCAATATTAGATTGAGGATTTACGTTATCAATTTTCATTGATTTAAGAATAAGTTTATCGTTTTTGGGCCAATCTAATACAAATGCAAATAAGGTATTACCATCTTTACTTTTTGTGTATCTAATTTCTTTTGATGTATATCCTTTCTCTTTTTTTGCGTTAGAAGATGTAGCTGCATTATGTCCTACATTGGAGTTTTTAACCCCTTCGCCATATGTTAGCCAAGGTTGTGTTGCATAAATACCTTCTCCATTAATTTTAAACCAATCGCCAAATTCGTTTAACATTTTCACCAAAGGCTCTGGTATTGTTCCTTCGTAATCGGGTCCAATATTTAATAAGAATACTCCATTTTTAGAAACAATATCTACCATACGATCTAGCATATAGTTTGTTGATTCAAACTTAGCTCCTCTGGAATGAAACCAGCTACCTGGCGAATTATCTGTTAACCAAACGTGATTGGCAATAAACGATAATCTTCCTCTTTCGAGGTCTAAAGTAGAATAGCTATGTTCGGGAATATTCTGTCTTACTTTTTGTGCTACTGTAGGCTGTTGATTATTTTTTCTACCTGATTTATAATAGGTGTCGTACATTTTTAACCTAATATCATCGTCGTGCCAACTTAAACCAAAATCAAAATAAATTAAATCTGGTTTATAAGCGCTAGTAAATTCAACTACTTTAGCTAAAAATTCTTCTTGAAAATCTCTAGAAACACTTCTGTATGCATTCCTATCTTTGCGTTTAGCAAGATAAAAAGAATCTGGCCTTACGGGGCCATATAATTTAGGATATGCCTTTACAAAATCTTTTGGAACAGTTTCGTAAAATCTATATGTAAATCCATGGTGAAAAGATGCCATAAATTTCATATTCCTTTTTGTGATTGCCTTTTGCAATTCTCCTGTAATATCTCTTTTAGGCCCTTTATTAACCGAGTTCCAAGGAGATATTTTTGAGTCCCACATTAAAAAATTATCATGATGAACAGCTACTGGTCCGGCAAATTTTGCTCCAGAATTATAAAATATTTCTGCCCATTCATCGGCATTAAATTTAGGTGCAGTAAACTTATCTATCAACTTGTGGTAAGGTACATCTAGTTGATCACCAAAATATTTTTTATGATACTTGTAAGCTGGAGCTTTTTTGTAGTTCATTAACCTACCATACCAACCAAAAGTTTTTTTATCGTTGAATTGATTACCGTATGTTGGAACTCCCCAATGGGTGTATATTCCGAATTTAGCATCTGCCAACCACTCTGGTTTTTGGTAATCCTTAGCTATAGATTTATGTGTTGGTATAGTTTTTTCTATTACTTGTGTTTCTTTTGACCGTTTTATTGAGTTACAA
>JADGDT010000046.1 GCA_016744755.1 Ichthyobacteriaceae bacterium
TCAATGAATTTTGCCCCAGCCCTAAAGGGTGATTCATTGAAACAATAACTTTTTTTGCTCTGGTTGGTGAGCGTAGCCGAACCAAACATCACCAAGAAAGTTCTAAATTACGTTTACCTCAACTCCGATAAGGAACCTAAAAATAGAATATCTGTCAACTAAAAAATCAACTTATATCCTCTACCCCTAACATTCAATAATTCTACTTCTGTATCTTCTTTAAGGTATTTACGTAGCTTCGTTATAAAAACATCCATACTCCTCGCATTAAAGAAAGTATCATCGCCCCACAATTGTTTCAGAATAACATCGCGCTCTACCAAAGAATTTTTACTCTCGCAAAGCATTCTTAACAGTTCCGATTCTCTTGAAGTTAATTTCTTAATTCCAGTATGGTGATGTAATTCTTGTTTGATTGGCAAGAAATTAAACTGACCAACTTCATATTCACTTACCTGTTCAACTTGCAATTTTTCTTCTCTTTGCATATTTCTGCCTAACACAGCTTTTACACGCATTATCAACTCTTCCATACTAAAAGGTTTTCTAACGTAATCATCGGCACCTATGGAAAATCCTTTTATAACATCCTCTGTCATTGACTTTGCAGTAAGAAAAATTATTGGCTGATTATGATTAATTTTCTTAATCTCTTTTGCAAGGCTAAAACCATCCATCAGCGGAAGCATAACATCCAAAACACAAATATCCGGATTCATAGTTTTGTATCCCTCCAAACCCTTCTCTCCATCAGTAAAATGTTTTACCGCAAATCCTCTAGTTTCGAAACTTTCCTTTACAATTTGCCCCAAAAAAACTTCGTCTTCTACTAATAAAATCTTTATTTTATCCATTGCTCACAGGTAATTTTATAGTGAATACACTTCCTTTATCAACCTCACTTCTCACGCTTATATCTCCCTTAAATTTATTCACAATATTAAATACGTAACTCAATCCTAACCCATAACCTTTCACATTGTGAACATTGCCCGAAGGTACTCTAAAAAACTTCTCAAATATTTTATTCTGATAAGTTGTAGGTATACCTACTCCATTATCAGTTATCTCTACAAACCAAAAATTATTTTTAACGTATGTAGAAATATTTATCACTGGTTTATCACCCGAATACTTCAACGCGTTATCCAATAAATTGTAAATAACATTTGTAAAATGAACCTTATCTACATTCACCATTGCCAAACTAGAATTCATGTTTTTGGAAATTTCACCTCCTTTATTTTCTATCTGGAAAGCAAGATTGTCAACAACATTTTCAACGGTATCATCAGCCTTTATATCCTCCCATTTCATGTGAATATTCTCTCTCTCGTAGGCAGACATTTTCAGAACTTTTTCTACAAGCATCCCTAAACGATGGTTTTCCTTTCGTGCAATATCAATATATCTGTCTGTCTTTGTTTTATCATCTAAAATATTGAAATCCTGCATTGCCTCTAATACAAGACCTACTGTAGAAATAGGTGTCTTAAGCTCATGAGTCATGTTATTCATAAAATCGCGTCGTATCTCCGAAATTTTTTTCTGACTAAAAAAGCTTCTAATAATGTAGATAATACTTCCAATAGATAACAGAATTAGGAATATTGAAGTAACGGACATCAGTCTGTTTCTTGATGCTAAATACCAATTTCTATCAGGGAACTGTACTGCAATCTTTGCACCAGGTATAGCAGAATGTCTAAGTTTAAAGAATGTAGCACTTGATAAATCTGAGGCTTCAAAATGCCCATTTATCTCTTTTACCATTTGATTTTTATAAACCAATAAAGCTAGTTTGTAATCTATATCTATACCAAACTCTAAAAGTTCATTTTTAAAAGCAGTATTAAATACTTCAGCATTAAAATTTGCCTCTGGGGTACTTAGCGGATCATCAATCTTAGACATCAACGAAAGTATAACCCTATCAAACTGTTTTTGTTTGTAGTCAAATTTATTACTTGGGCGATCATGTCGGGGCTTATCACCATTAATTTCTTTAATAGATTCTTCATATCCTAAGTACGAAAAATTATCTCCTTTCTTTTTTCGCATCCTGCGATGTCTAAAACTATTACCATCGTAATTTTTCTGAAAAGCTTCAACATCTGTTGTTCCAACAAGATTTTTTATCCTCTCGTCCAACTCCCTATTCATAGCTACAGATAACGACCTATACACATCATGCCTGAAAGTCATTAATTCATTTTTGTGAGTTTGCCTTAGCCAATATGCCTGAAAAGAAATCACCCCCAACATGGAAACTCCCAACAAAACAATGGCTATATATATTTTTCTATTCATAATAATCTAACCTAATCAAAGTAATTTACAGGTACAAATTTAACCCCTTATATTTAGAATTTCAGGGTATTAACATTCCTTAACTAAAGTATGAATATTTTTTAGGCAATAATATTTTTAATGCGCCAATTTCCAGCTTTACGCTTGTAGTTTCACTTCAAAATATTGTTTCCAATAGTTTTGCGGGGTCATATGCTTAGGCACATGCCACCGAAAAAACTTTGTCCACAAATATTTTCAAGCAAAAGCTACCGCTACAATCTGGGGCAAAAATCACGATTATGCCTACGAAAGCCAAGATAAATGAAAGATTAAAAACTAGCCACATAGTGGCGATACCTCTGTAACCTCAGCACAAAATAAACACCAACGATAAGAGAAACCCAAAAAAACTAGCCACATAGTGACGATACCTTTGTAACCTCAGCACAAAAAAAACACCAACAATAAGAGAAACCCAAAAAACTAGCAACATAGTGGCGATACCTTTGTAATATAAAATGTAAAAAAGGCAAAGCTCCATAGGAGCGACACATCCATATCGAACTTAATCTCCTAGAAAAATCCTGTTTTGCCCCAGACAATAGTGATACCCCATAAGACAAAAACTTATTGAAACTTAGCTTGGCAGAGCTGACCAAAGGAAGCTCCTGCTAAGTTTAGTTGAAGTTAGATTTTGACTTATGGAGTAAAACGTATGGTTGGATTAGGCTCTAAAAAAAATAATAATCATATTGGTTAATGAAAAAATATATCTAAGTTCGAACGATATTTTAAAGCTTAACATGGAATTATCTGAATTTTTAGAAAACAAAAATTATCACAGGGTTAATCTCTATAAGAATGAAATTGGTCATTATCAGTTTCAAATATCTTTGAATGGAGTTGAAGGAAATTTTATACTAGATACTGGTGCATCATCTAGCTGTGTAGGTACTGAGTTTGCCGAAAAATACAATTTAGTCCCCAAAAGTTCTGACTACAAAGCCGCTGGTGCTGGTGCCATAGATATGGAAACATATCAGGCAAAGGTTGAATCGATGCACATAAATGGAATTAATATTGACATAGAAAATATTATTCTTTTCGATTTAACACAAATTAACGAAGCTCTTACTCTGCACGATGCATGTAACATAGATGGAATAATTGGTGCTGAGATTTTGGAGCAACTAAAGGCGATAATTAGCTATGCCGAAAAAACTGTTTACTTAAAAGAGCAATAACATCTAAAACCCAATTCTATCTTTCATAAACCCCCAAATAAAAGTTCCCAAAACAGAGGCTACTCCACCCGAAATTAAATCCTTCTGTCCAAAAGTTGGATCGTTGAAATAATCTATCCCAATTGTCAATACTACTAGTACTAAAAATACTCTGAAATCAAACTTATTAAGCATAATTCATTTTTATTTGTTCGATACAAACTTATACAAAATTAGGGATGCTAAGAAACCCTTTGTAGGAAAAATACCAAATTTACAATCACTACTTTTTATGTAGACGATATTTAGATTGGAATATTGTAACCTATCTAAAAACATTAATCTATATAAAGTAGAAATTACATTTTTAAGTATTATTTCTATATGACACTAGTACTAGCTATTTACAAGGATAACTGAGTATTTAATATTCTACAAATCAACATGATAACCTACTATAACAACAACCTATACTTAGTGCTAGAGTAAATACTTCCTACCATGGAGACTAGGGGGTTTCTTACCAAAGTTTAACATTTAAATCAACCCTCTGAATAGTTGTTGTAATTATATTTATACATCCAAAAACATTACTGAAATACTAATACATTATTACCTAAAAATGAAGAATTTATTTTTTTTGTTCGCATTCTTATCTATTGCAACATTGTCTAACGCACAAACTAAACTATACGGTGGTTTGGCGTTTGCAAATAATGGACCTAAAGCAGAATTAGGATTTGTAGAGAATTATGCAAAGCACGGGTTCAAAATAAAAACATCTTTAAGTTATACTTTTGAAAATTCATATAAAAGTACTTCTTCATACAATGAGTCTGATAAATCCTCCGATATTCATCATTTATCAGTATCGTCTGTAGTTCTTTTTAATTTAACAAAATTTGATTTAGGTGGCGGTGTTTCATATCGATTCTTCTTGCCATACGCTTCGGCAAACGTTGGACTAGAACTAGTTGCTCAAACTCACATCACCGAAAAAATTGATCTCCAAGTAGTATACGATAGAACTATAAACGGATATAACTATGCTTCTATTGGTGTAAATTATTACCTATTCTAATATGTCATAAGTGACTTGTCACTAGATTAATTAGTCTCACCTAGGTATGAAAGAGTATTCGTTTTGAGTACTCTTTTTCTTTTATCAAACATTTCTTCTAACAGTTTTAAATTGATGACCATTTAGACATATAAAATTGAACACAATATTGCTATATTTGCATTGAATCTTGTTAACAACCGGAGCAATTAAACACTGATTTATATGAAAGTCAACGATTATTCAGATAGCAATTCTATTCTTAATCAATTTATTTCGGAATTAAGAAATATAAATATTCAACAAGACAGAATGCGTTTCAGACGTAATCTGGAGCGTGTAGGCGAAGTTTTGGCTTACGAGTTGTCAAAAGAATTAAAGTTTGAAGAGAGAACAATAAATACTCCACTGGGCAGAAAGCAGATGAATCTAATAGACAAAGAACCTGTTTTGTGTTCTATTCTAAGAGCTGGAATGCCAATGCACTCTGGTGTTCTTAATTATTTTGATAATGCCGAAAACACTTTCATTTCTGCTTACCGTAAGCACAAAGGAGATGCAGGACAGGAAGATGATTTTGAAATTGTTGTAGAGTACGTAGCAACACCAAACATAGAGGGCAAAACATTAGTAATGGTTGATCCTATGCTTGCAACAGGGTCGTCTATGATAGCTGTTTATAAATCTTTATTGAAATTTGGCACACCAAGAGAGATCCATATTGTATCGGTTATAGGTTCTCAACAAGGTGTAGATTATATCTCGGAAATATTCCCAAAAGAAACAACGCTTTGGATAGCTACTGTAGATGAAAAAATGAACGATAGAGGATATATTGTTCCAGGATTAGGAGATGCTGGAGATTTGGCCTACGGAGAAAAACTTTAATATTATGGTTCTACACCTATATGTTGTGGAAATTTGAATATGCAAATTTTTTAAGGACATAAAGATTAATAGTCTAAAGGATTATAAGATTACTATATCTGTTATCTTTGCAGAGTAATCTAATCATCCATTAATCTTATAATCTAAATTTGTTTATTCTACTTTTTTGTTTTCCACACAAATCAGGGTATAACCAATATTATTACTAAAATTAAAAATATATTATGAAAAAATTACTACTAGGATTATTTTTACTTCCATCCTTATTATTTGCACAGTACACACCTGTAGATAAATCGGAGGAATTAAAACCTATAAATGAAAAAGAATTACAACCACTTACAGATTACAAAAATACAATCCGTTGGAATTTAACTCCTATGGTTTTGTTTGGCAGTAGAAATGTAAACTTAGGTTACGAACGCATTATTTCAGACAAAGAAACTGTTTCAATAAATGTTGGGTATCTTGAAATACCGATATTATTTAGTTCTAGCGAACAAATAGAATACGTTGAGGGCAATAGAGATAGGGGTGGATTTAGTATATTTATGGACTACAAGCGATACATAAATAATAGGAATAAAAGATCGGCACCCGAAGGTATCTATTGGGGTGCTTTTACTGGTGTGTACAATCAGAAATTTGGTAATCACTACAAAGTAACGATAGAGCGTGAGGATGATACAGACTTAACAGGTGAAGCAGATATTAATTTAGCTATAAATAATTACAATTTTGGGTTAGAGCTTGGATATCAGTTTGTTTTCTATGATAGGTTTACTGTAGATTTAATACTTATAGGGCCTGCGGCAAGTATTTACAGTGGTAAGCTATCTGGTAATTTCTCAGGAAATCTTAATGAATCTGAAGAATTTAGGGATTTTGTCGATAAAATTTATGAGAAAATGCCTTGGTTGGAAGATTCTATAAATGAAGATGAATTGTATGCCGAAGGTAATTCTACTAACTTTTCAGTGTTTGGAGGTAACTTCAGATATGTTTTACAAGTTGGTTACAGGTTTTAAACAACACATATAAAAATAACTTTTTGTTTGGGTGCTGTGATTTATTGTTTAAATTTGCACCCGCTAACAAGCAAAAAGGGTTCCATGGCCGAGTGGCTAGGCAGCGCTCTGCAAAAGCGTCTACATCGGTTCGAATCCGATTGGAACCTCTCTAAAGTCCTCATTTGTAAGAATGAGGACTTTTTATTTAAAGATGTTATATAAATGAATAAGATTCTATCTGAAAAAAAATGTGTCATATTTTTTATTTTAGATAAGTATATAGACCTGATTAATAACTTTGATAATAATGTACTTAATTCAATATTGAGTACAGTTATTCTTTTCTAAAAAAAAATGTCCCAATTTCATATTCTAGTTTGTAGAAATCTACCTATATCTGACAAGCTTGCATCAAGTATTATTTAAAGCCCATTTATGTTTTTTCACCTTATTTTATTTTAGTGAAATCAAACTATAGATACGAAGTGATTGAGGACTACTTATCTTTGATTTTATTATTATATTTCCTCAGATATATCTATATATTTCGTTCTGAAATGTGTAAATAAAATATGCCATTTATAAATGAACTAGATATAACTCTGCACCTCAGATTAAGGTTGTTTCACATGTAATTAATCGAATATTATAGACAAACTATATGTTGATAATATTCAATCTAGTGCATACTATAATTATCTCTATTTTTCCTATTTTTACAGAAAATAAATAAAAGTTATATGTTTAAAGTAGGTAGCTTATTTGCTGGTGTAGGAGGGATAGATTTAGGTTTCGAAAATGCAGGTTTTAACCTTGTATGGGCAAATGAATTTGATAAGAACGCATGTATAACTTATAGATTTAATTTTAAACACCAGCTTTTCGAGGAGGACATATGGAACCTTGACCCTTCTAACCTTTCGGAAATTGATATACTTACCGCAGGATTTCCATGTCAGCCTTTTTCTATTGCCGGTTATCGCAAAGGATTTAATGATGATAGAGGGAATCTTTTTTTTAGAATTTTAGAATACATAGAAGCTCTTAACCCTAAAGTTGTATTTCTTGAGAATGTCAAGAATCTAAAGAGCCATGATAAAGGAAACACATATAAGGTAATTGTAGAAGCACTAGAAGCTCACGGCTATAGCTACAAAACGGAAATTCTGAACACCAAGGATTATGGTAATATTCCTCATAACAGGGAACGTATATTCATTGTAGCATTTCGTAACGATGTAGCATCTGCTGATAATTTTGAATTCCCTAATAAGGAGAAGTTAACTAATACAATAGCTAATATTATAAGTAGCGATAAAGTTGATGATAAATTTTATTATGGTGAAGACAAATACATGTATCCATTGCTAAAGGAATCTATGAAATCCAAGGAAACAGTATACCAGTGGAGAAGGCAGTATGTACGTGAGAATAAAAGTAATGTTTGCCCAACTTTGACTGCAAATATGGGTACAGGAGGTCATAATGTGCCACTTGTAGTTACAGACTATGGCTTTAGAAAACTTACACCTAAAGAGTGTTTTAAATTTCAAGGATTCCCTAATGATTTTAAAGCTCCTGATGGTTTGGCAAATTCACATTTATACAAGCAAGCGGGTAATTCTGTAAGTGTTCCCGTTATTCAACGTATAGCAGAAAATATAAAGAAGACTTTAGAAGGACTGAAAATAGAACCCTCATTAAAGCAAACTGAACTTCAAGGCTAATAATCAAAATAAGACACTCAGTATATAAATTAAGTGGATTTGTAAGACCAAACAGTTTTAAATCATCCTAAGATGTTAAATTAGGTACGACTCTAAAAGACTTTATTTGATTACAATATTAATTTTTGAAAATCTTCTAAATCTCCTACTTGTATATAGTAGTTAGATGCATCCATTTTAGTTTTACCATTAAGTAAGCTTCCTTTGGACAATATATTACCAGCTCTTATAGCTTCAATTAAAAAATCATTTTCTGCATATCCTGCTATATCATAATACCAATTTTCATTTACAATATATCCCAACATTTCATCCCTAGTAATCTCATCACTATAAAGTTTTCTTTTACTTTTAAGTATACCTTTAAAATCGGGTTTGATTCTCACACATATATGATAATCATAAGACTTATCGTTAGGTTTATATTTCCCATTGCTATCCCAGTCTTTCTCTTCTAATAGTAATAGATTGCCAAAAAAAGGGAATGATTTTATATTTAACATTTTCCCATTACAGATTAAATCAACATCATCCCAGACACCTAAACCATGTACACTATTATCTACTTCTTCACACTTTATTCCCTTTTGATGTAGGTTCATATGTACTACATATTCTGCAAGTTTACCTTGGAATGTATTTGCGAATATTTCCATTTTATTTCTAGTATGTGTGCCTCCTGTTCTATGATCCCTATGTTTCCCTTCTTTTCCAAAAGTCATATCCCATGCAAAACCGAAAGCGCTTTCTATAGATTTTTGCCTTACATCATTTTGTATAAAACTTTTCTTATTATTTATGGTGAAATTATTACCTACTTGGGTCAGTTTTCTCATTCTAATTTATTTCTTTAATAATTTCACTATGTCTACACCAAGTCCATTTGCAATTTTCTCTATATTTTTAAGGGTGATGTTTTTTTCTGCACGCTCAATCATACCGATATACGTCCTATGAAGTCCAGATCGTTCAGCCAATTCCTCTTGTGATATGTTTAAACTACCACGCAACTCCTTTACTCTTTTTCCAAATTTATCTAATATATTCATACTTCAATTTGCTAATTATAGTATTCTAATTTACAATGATAATACAGTAAAATCAACACACTATAGTTAGCATTAATAATTTGTTTTAATAAAAAAAAACTCACTCCACATGTTTGTGAAATGAGTCTTATAGTTACATAAATTCTAATCTTTTATCTCCCTTATTTATTTGAAAAACAAACACTGTAAACGGTACTCATCACTTAGAAGTGAGTAATATTTCTGGTAAAAATTTAGAATACCAATCTTATTACATAGGTCTTCCCATCTCTCCTTTTTTCTGCCAGTACTTTATCAGTAAATAACCAAATAGCATTCCTCCTAAGTGAGCAAAGTGTGCTACGTTACTACCATCGGCTTGGAATCCTTGAAAAAATTCTATTGCCCCTAAACCTAATACCATCCATTTTGCTTTTACTGGGAACAAGAAATAAATGTATATTTTAACATTAGGAAATAACATACCAAAAGCCATTAAAACACCATAAACAGCACCCGAAGCACCAATTACTGGAGTATTAAAAGCCAAATAATAATTTCTGATTACATCCATTCCAACACTGTTAAGTATGTCGGAGTTATACCTCGATGTTGTTACCAAGTTCATCAAATCAGACTGACTCATTCCTGCCGATACTAATTGCCCTTGCAAATACATTGCTTCGGCATAATGAACAGCAGTGTACAAAATACCTGCACCCAAACCTGTAACCATATAGAAAGTTAAAAATCTCTTTGCCCCCCACATATTCTCTAGCATGTTACCAAACATCCAAAGCATAAACATATTCATAAATACATGTCCAACATTTGAAACACTGTGTAAGAACATGTGTGTTACAAACTGATAAGGTGCAAACTGCGGACTACCGGGTAACCATAGTCCTAATTTATCTATTAAGTCTATACCAAAATTGCGAAGCACGATTGTCCCTAAAAAGAAAAGTCCATTTATGATAATCAAGTTCTTGATTACATCTGGTAATCTTTTAAAAGTTGTTGGTTGATAATTTTGTGACATGTTTTATGTGTTTAGTTGTTTAATCGTAGTTCTTACTAATTTTCATCTTTTTTTTCCACATCTTTCGCAGATGTTCACTTATTAAATCTGCGCAAATCATCGGAATCTGCGGGAAATATTTTTTATTTAAATCTACTTTCTAACTCCTCCAAAGAAATTATACTAGAAATAATTTTTCCCGATGGCGAATGGTTAGCATTACTACAAGCAAATAACTTATTAACTATCTCCTCCATTTCGTTCTGTTTTAGAGTTGTACCGTATTTTACAGCTTTAGTTTTGGCAAACGATAAAGCTAGAAGATTTAGCTTCTCTTCCAAAACATCCGTTTCAGCAAAATCTAAATCGTGTAACACTTTATCTAGCATATCTTTCGATTCGCTCTCGTTAAACTCCGAAGGTATTCCGTTTATTGTTACAACTCCAGATTCATATCCCTGAAAAGAAAAACCTATCTCCTCTAAATCCGGTAGAATCTGTTGTAGAATTGCCCATTGCCCTTCGTTCATTTCAATTTCTAAAGGAAATAATAATTGCTGACTAGCAAAGTTTCTTTGACTTATACCATTGTAAAACTGGTCGAACAGAATTCTCTCGTGAGCTCTATTCTGATCTATCATCAACATTCCCGATCTAATGTTACTGATGATGTATTTTTTGTTGAGTTGAAAATGGATATTTCCTTTTTCTTTCTCTTCAAAATCTTTATCGTTATTTAAACTAGCTTGCTCATCTTGTTTATCCCAAGTTACATCCGATGTTTCTATTTCATTTGTAGGACTAACAATAAAAGAATCTTCGGGAGATAAATTCTCTAACCCACTATACAAGCTATCCCAACCTTTAGTGCTTGGTTTCTTGTAATTTCCCGAAAAAGCACCACCTCCTCCACTATAATTCTTTTGTGGAGAATAGTCGTTATCAGTTTTGAAAGGATTGAAATCTGGATCAACTTCAATTGTTGGTTGTTTGTAATTTTCAGAAGGCTTCATCAGTTCTTCATCAATATTTCTATCGATAGAAAAATCTAGAGATGGAGCTATGTTGTACTGCCCAAGAGAATGTTTTATTGCAGAGCGTAAAATTGCATAAATACTGCGTTCGTCTTCAAACTTAATCTCTGTTTTTGTTGGATGAATATTTATATCTATTGTCTGCGGATCGATATCTAAATAGATAAAATAGGACGGAAAACTATCGTGAGGCAAAAGCCCTTCGAAAGCCGAAGTTACTGCATGATTTAGGTAAGAGCTCTTTATAAATCTATCGTTTACAAAGAAAAATTGTTCTCCACGTCTTTTCTTAGCAAAATCGGGTTTACCAATAAATCCACTGAAAGAAACTATTTCTGTATCTTCTTCAATAGGAAAAAATTTATCCTTGTTTTTTGATCCAAAAATAGAGTCAATTCTCTTCTTTAAACTTGCAGAATCTAAGTTATAAACTATACTTCCGTTATGATTTAAAGTTAATTTTATACTAGGATGAGCAAGTGCTACTCTCAAAAATTCATCAATAATATTTTTGGTTTCAACTTTGTCAGATTTAAGGAAGTTTCGCCTAGCAGGAATATTAAAAAATAAGTTTTTAACCGAAAAACTTGTTCCCTTTGGTGCCGAACAAACATCTTGTGATTTAACTTTAGAACCTTCAATCTTAATTATAGTTGCTAAATCTTCGTCCTCTTTTTTTGTTTTCATTTCAACCTGAGCAATAGCTGCAATCGAAGCCAAAGCCTCGCCTCTAAAACCTTTTGTGTTAAGATTAAACAAATCTTCAGCAGAAGAAATTTTGGAAGTTGCATGACGTTCAAAACTCATTCGAGCATCGGTAGCGCTCATTCCTTCGCCATTGTCTATTACTTGAATTAATGTTTTTCCAGCATCTTTTATTATCAGTTTTATGTCAGTAGCCCCTGCATCTATTGAGTTTTCAAGCAACTCTTTTACTGCCGAAGCAGGACGTTGAACTACCTCGCCGGCTGCAATTTGATTTGCCACACTATCGGGCAATAATTTAATTATATCTGACATTAATCTTTTTTACCGAAATTATGATTTCTCCAAAAATAGTTAAAACTATTTTCTAAAAAGTCGGAAGGCCGAAGATTTATTCTCCTGTCTCCCGACTTTTTTATAATCGTTAAGCTTATTCAATAAATTATCTAAACAACAAGTACCAAGCTATAAAAGATAATCCAGAAATTATAGCAATCAATCTCATATTTGTAGTTCCCCCTTTTGACTTAGAAGTTTTCTTGAAACTACCCTTCAATCTTTCGCGAGTAGCTTCTGTTGAGTGCTCACCGTGATATTTCTGCTCCAATTGCTCAATCCTTTCCTTACGCTCATCGTAATAACGAGGCATAAATTTGAATCGGCTATATGAATTTAATGGTATAAAAGATGGTAATTTCATGATTCTACTTTATTTGATATTCTATATTTCAAAACGCAAAAATACGTAATTTATTTTTGATTAATCCATTTAGTCACGGCGCGACTCAAAGTCGCACTGTGACTGTCGAGCACAGTCCTAGATGTATTTATGTATAAAATGATAATTATTACCATTTATATAAGTTCCGTAAATAGCATTAAACTGCCCGTTAGAAACTCCATTTTCTTCAATCATTCTATTTTCTTCATCGTAAGCGTAAATATGAAAATCTACTAATTGCCCCGAGTTAGTACGTGTTTCAGATTTTATTAAATTTCCTTTTTCGTCGTACTCATAAGTAACTTCATTTTCTATCTCTCCTCTTACAAAATCACTTTTCACTTCTTTGAGTAGTTTATTGTCTGATCTAGTAAACTCCTGCTTATTTACTAGTTTATTTTCAGAATTAAATTCCTTGAAAGCTGTTGTTTCACCAGAATTATTGTAATTCTCTATTCTACGAACTAGAAGATTTTCATCTGCGTCATAAATCATTTTTTCTGAAGATAATTTGTCATCAGAAAAAGATAATTCCTGAACATTAGACAAGGCTCCATTCTCGTAATATTTTGTGGTTTGTTTCTTTTCTTCGGTTGTGCTTTCTATCCTAAACACCTCATCATCTTCTTGATAAGTTGTACTAGTAGAGCCTACATCTGTTTTTTCTATCTTAACGCTTTCGTACAAACTGCCAGAAAAATATAAATTTTGTTCTATCATTTCTCCTTTATCGTTGTATTTCATTTCTAGATTTTGCAACTCAATTCCGTCGCTAATCTCAATTTCATTCACAATCTGGTTATTATCATCGTACTCATATTTCTTTTCAGAAACTGGTCTTGCCTGATGGTCGATGTAATGAACTAGTTTATTATTTTCGTTGTAAGTTTCTTCGTAAATTAGAATTTCAGATTCTTGACTAATAGTAAATGTTTGTCTTTTCATTTTATTTGCTTTTGGTCTCTATAATTAAACTATGCAATAACCCCTTCGCCAACTTCAATAAACTCACTAGTAGCAACAGTTGTATCTTCTTCTTCGTTGAAATAGAAATCTAATCTTCCTAAGTTTATACCTGCAAAACCAGCTTGGGTAACAAGAATATCTTCTCCAACCTTATTTTTTAACACGTCAGGTTCTGTCATAAAAGTATGGGTGTGTCCTCCAATTATCACATCAATATTTTCTGAATTTATTGCAACTACCACATCTGACATTCTATCACCTTCATATTTATATCCTAAATGAGAAAGCATAACTACTAGGTCGCAGTCTTTTTCTTCTTTCAGTATTTTTGCATACTTATTGGCATTTTCTATAGGATCGTTGTAAACTGCTCCAATAAAATTATGAGGATCAACAAGTCCTTCTAATTCTATACCTATACCTAAAATCCCAATCTTAACTCCCGATTGTTCAAATATTTTATACGGTTCAACCTTCCCGTTTAAAGATGTCTTTGTCAAATTATAATTACAATTCACAAAAGGAAAATCAGCATATTTCAATTGTTCTGCAAAGCTATCCATGCCATTGTCTAAATCGTGATTTCCTATGGTTGCAACATCATACTTAAGCATACTCATCAGCTTAAAGTTGAGCTCACCTTTATAAAAATTAAAGTAAGGTGTACCCTGAAAAATATCACCAGCATCAACCAACAAAACATTATCCTCTGCCTTGCGAATATCCTGAACTAATTTCGCGCGTTTCGCCATTCCTCCCATCCCAGGGAACTTTGGATGATTATTGGCAAAAGGTTCAAACCTAGAGTGAGTGTCGTTTGTGTGAAGTATGGTTATCTTCTTTGTTTTTTTATCGTCGAAAGAACTTAATGTAAATCCTCCTACACCTAATAATGCACTACCTGCACCAGCTAATTTTAAAAATTTTCTTCTATTTTGCATAACTAAATCTTCCGTCTAATTTAACATCAACTGTATCTGTCTTTTCAAAATAATCTATCATTGCATCACGCATTTTGTAGTGCAGAGTATCAATAGATATAGGATTATTGAAAAAGTACATCTTATCTCCGCCGTGTTGTAGATAATCTGAAGTTACAATTTTATAACTTTTATTCTTGTCGTAAGGGTTCCCCTTAATTATAATATCAAATGCTTCTTTATCTTTAACCTTTAACCGGATCTGAGACATTGGATGTCCGTCACTTTTTGCCATGTAATCTAAAAATTCAACCATTTTATCTGGACTAATTTCTACCACAAGCAATGTGTTTTCGAAAGGCATAATCTCGAACATCTGACGTAGAGTAATATCTCCTTTTCCTACTGTTGTTCGTATACCTCCTCTATTTAACACAGCAAAATCAATCTCTTTATTGAAGTTTTCTTTGTAACGTTCACTCGCTTGTTCAAAAACCAAATCGGAAAGTAAATCACCTAAAGGACTTTCTGGACCTGCAGCTTTTTTCCTAGCAGCCCACAATATGTTTTTTGTATAGGACAGTGTTTTGTTGAGTTCTCCTTCTATTGTGTCGTGGTAAGGTTTAATGAAATTTTCTATTTTCTTAACTCCATCTAAACCATCCTCAACTTTTATATACTTATAATCAGAACTTGTTTTGGCGTAACCTTCATCTTTACATGAATTAAGAGATAATAATCCAAGTATTACTACTAGTGGTAATGATATTCTTGATAACATTAATTATTATTTTATTTGTTAATAAAATCTTTTTACTAATCTAAAAAATGTATATCCTTGCATACTATGAGTGACAACTTTGGAAATACACGAACAAAAGTAGCGCAATTTTTCTATAGCAGACTTCAAAAAAATGTTAAACAAACTAAAATTAATAATTTTAAGTTTGAAAATGTTAAGTCTATTGGAATTATTTTCGATGGAAAAAGTAAGGATATCAATTCACTTATTAACACTATTTCTACAGAATTTAAAAGTAAATCTGGTGTGATTTCCATTTACGAACTTGCCTATAATGTTGATGATGCTCAGAGACCAGATCAAATAGGAATTCCAATAGTTTTTTTTACTGACAAAGATTTAAATTGGTACGGGAAACCTAAGTTTAAAGATGTTGAGAATTTTATAGACACCCCTTTCGACTTACTAATAAATCTAGCTAGTAACGATTCCTGGGCCATTAAGTTTTGTACAATGTTATCTAAAGCAAAGTTTAAAGTTGGCAAACTAGAAGAAAATATAGATGTTTATGATTTTATGATAGACACTTCAAAAGATACTAGTACTTCTAATTTCCATAAGTTAATTCTTGATTATTTGAGAATCATAAATTCCAATACTCAGTAAAACATTTACATCTACAAAATGGCAATTATTTATATTAAGATGATTTTTGTCATAAAATTTCCTGTTTTAAAACATTTTTATATATTTGCATAAGTAACATTTGTTACTATTGTGAATTTTAAATAAAAATGACATGAAAAATTTAAGCTATAACGATTACTGGCATAACCAATCAAGTGATTGCGTGTCTAATTGTGCAGAAGAAGAATCATTTACCAGTAAAGTAAAAAGCTGTGCCGTATGTGTAGGTAACTTTATAAGTACCGCATTTAGAGCAGTTTTTAAATTGTAACTCTATACTTATATCAAATAATTACAACTAGTATTTTTGCCTATTAAGTTTCATCTAACTTTAATAGGCAATTTCTTTTCATCTAATTAACATTAGCTTTATTAGAGGTTTTTTATTCAGTTGTGAATCTAATATCTCTATCGACCTGAGGTTAGTACAATTCCTCTCCCTGTTCCATTTAAATCATAATTAACACTTATTTGTTATAAATCTAACATTTTGTTTTATTTTTAAATCCTTACTCTATATTTGTCAAACAAATCATAAATACGATAGAGAAATTTCATCAATATATATTTAGATTTGCCACACATGCATACACACATTTGATAGATAATTATTATGGCATTAATAGGGACTGGGGTTGCTCTTGTAACACCATTTGACAACGATGGTCAAATTGATTTTGACGCTCTAAAAAAACTAATAAACCACGTTACAGACGGAGGAGTAGAATATTTGGTAGTTATGGGTACAACTGCCGAATCGGCAACCTTAACTAAAGAAGAAAAAGAGCAAGTAGTTAATTTCATTGTTGAAGAAAATAATGGGAGGCTACCTTTAGTTATAGGCATTGGCGGAAATAATACTAGGGCAGTAGTAGAAAAAATAAAGAGTACTGACTTAAGTAAATTTGAAGCAATTTTATCTGTTTCGCCTTACTACAACAAACCATCTCAAGAAGGAATATATCAGCATTTTGCAGCTATTGCCGATGTTTGCCCTGTAGATATAATCATGTACAATGTACCAGGTAGAACTTCTTCGAATATGTCTAACGAAACTGTTATTAAATTAGCAGAAGACTTCGATAATATTGTAGCAATAAAAGATGCTACAGGAGATATTTTTCAAGGAATGAGATTGATAATGAATAAACCAGAAAATTTTCTTGTTATTTCGGGGGATGATGCTTTAGCTGTTCCATTAACTTTACTCGGAGGAAGTGGAGTGATTTCGGTAATTGGTCAGGCATTACCGGTTGATTTTTCTGAAATGGTAAGGATGGCACTTCAAGGAAAAGTACAAGAAGCAAACGATATTCATTTTAAAGTTCTTGATTTAATTGAGTACATCTTCGAAGAAGGAAATCCAGCAGGGATAAAAGCAATGTTAAAATCATTTAATATTTGCCACAATACTGTAAGATTGCCATTAATTTCTGCCTCAAATTCGCTTAGTGATAAAATATCCTCAAGAATAAACCGTTTATATTCTTAGATAAAATAGAAAGTCATTGTATTTGATTTGATTCTTCTTATTTTTGATGAAATTTTTTAATAAGAAATAAAATTCGTTATGTTATCAGATAGAATGCTTGAGGTTTTAAATAAACAAATAAAATTAGAAGGAGATTCTTCTCAAATATATCTCTCTATGGCTGTATGGTCAGAGAATAAAGGTATGGAAGGAGTAGCACAGTTTATGTATGGTCATGCCGACGAGGAAAGACAACACATGCTTAAACTTATTCGTTTTGTTAACGAAAGAGGAGGTAAAGCAATAGTTCCAGACATTGCCATGCCAGCTAACGAGTTCGATTCTCTGAAAAAAATGTTTGAGATATTACTTAGTCACGAAGTATTTGTTTCGAAAAGCATCAATGATATTGTACACGTTTCACTAGAAGAAAGAGATTATGCTAGTAATAATTTCCTTCAGTGGTATGTATCTGAACAGATAGAGGAAGAGGCTTTAGCACGAACAGTTTTAGATAAAATTAATCTTATTGGAGACGATAAAGGAGGACTTTACCTTTTTGACAACGATATAAAATCTATTGTTGCAAATATTTCACCAGAACAACAATAGCACAAAGCACAATAAACACATGGCTTTAAGCGTGAAATTATCACATTGAGCCATGTTTTTTTATGTGCCTAAATTTCATTTGATTAATAATGTAATTAATTCCTATCTTTGCACGATGTTTAAGAATCTGAAAACAATAGTACTTTTTGGTATTTTATTTATTACTACAATATCATGTAGCCAATACGATAAAGTGTTGAAAGGTTCAGATGTACAAGCAAAATATAAAATGGCTAATGAGCTTTTCGAACAAGGGAAGTTTACACGAGCTAACAAATTATTTGAGCAAGTACAACAAAGTTACCGTGGAAAACCACAAGCCGAAAGGATTACTTTCTTAATGGCTGAAGGTTATTACGGTGCTGGAGATTACCTATTGGCAGCATATTACTATGGTAGATTTATAAAATCGTATCCTGAAAGCACAAAAATAGAAGAAGCGGCATATAAAAAAGCATACTGTTATTACCTTGATTCCCCAGAGTACACATTAGATCAAGAGAATACTTATAAAGCAATTGAAGAAATGCAGAAATACATAAATAGGTATTCTGATTCTGAAAATGCTGTTGAAGCAAACAAGATTATTCGCGAACTTATAGTTAAGCTAGAGAAGAAAGATTTTTATATTGCAAAACAATATATGAAATTAGAAAACTATAAAGCTGCGGATATTTATTTTGGGAACTTCCTGAGTGACTACCCTGATAGTGAACTAAGGGAAGAAGCTTATTATTTGAAATTTGTTTCTATGTATGAGTTTGCTAAGAATAGTTTCTATGTAAAGCAAAAAGAAAGATATACAAGTGCCAAAACATCATTCCTTTTATTTGAAAAGAAATATCCGGAATCAGATAAGATGAAAAAAGCAAGAAAATATTACGAAGACGTTCTTGAAGGTTTAAAGAATGTATCGTAACTTTTAAAAATTATTGATAATACGAAATAAGTTAATTAGGTATATAAAATGGATTACAAAAAAAGCAATGCGGCTCTTTCTACAGTAACGAGAGATAGAAATAAGATTGATGAAGCTACTGGAAACATCTACGAATCAATTGTAATCATAGCTAAAAGAGCTAATCAGATTAATGCTGATATTAAAAAAGAATTAATAGATAAGCTTGAAGAATTTGCTTCAAACTCTGAAAGTCTTGATGAGATTTTCGAGAACAATGAGCAAATTGAGGTATCACGTTTTTACGAGCGTTTACCAAAAGCTCATGCAATTGCTATAGAAGAGTGGTTGAATGATAAAGTTTATTTCAGAAGACAAGAGGCTGAAGCTGCAAAAGCTGAATAGATTTTAGACTGTATTTACAGATTTACTAAAGGTTATTTGAAAATAGTAAAGATTGTGATGCAATTCTGATCAAATTATTTTATTTGATGGATTGTTTTCGTTTTCTTTGATAAACTATTTTGAAATAGCCTTTTTTTGGTTGTGTTTAAGATTGTTGATGATTTGTTTTTTGTGTAATTGACAACAAGGTTGTTTCATTAAAATCACATTATCATTATTAAAAGTATCGTTATTCTGAGCGTAGTATAGCGAATCTTTCTATAATAGGTAGAGTCGAAGAGTCCTGTGAGTGGGAAGTTATTTCTCATTACATTAGTCTCTACCATCGTAATTTCTACTCTCAATTCAGTAGCGATTAGTTATTTGTTAAAAAACAATAAGATGAACGAAATATTAAAGGGAAAGAATATTCTTATAGGCGTTACAGCGAGTATCGCAGCCTACAAATCTGCTTTACTAGTACGTGAGTTTGTAAAAGCCGGAGCAAATGTGAAGGTGATAATGACAAAGGCTGCTAAGGAATTCATTACTCCTCTAACTTTATCAACACTATCTAAAAATCCTGTACATTCAAAATTTACAACTGGCGATGAAGGGGTTTGGAATAGCCATGTTGACTTGGGAATATGGGCAGATTTTATGGTTGTAGCTCCTACTACAGCAAACACACTTGGGAAAATGGCTAATGGTTTGGCTGATAACCTACTTGTAGCAACTTATCTTTCTGGAAGATGTCCTATATATTTTGCTCCTGCAATGGATTTAGACATGTACAAACACCCTACTACAGCAGAAAATGTAAGGAAATTAAAATCTTTTGGGAATACTTTTATAGAAGCTAACTTTGGAGAACTCGCATCAGGATTAGTAGGCGAGGGAAGAATGGCAGAGCCTATTGAAATCGTTGATTTTATTGCAAATCATATTTCAGCAGATTTACCACTAAAAGGAAAGAAAGTAGTAATTACTGCTGGACCTACATACGAATCTATAGATCCCGTACGTTTTATAGGCAATCATTCTTCAGGCAAAATGGGTTTCGAAATTGCAACTGAGTGTGCAAACAATGGAGCAGAAGTAATTTTGGTTACAGGACCAACATCCTTGAAGATAAATAATGTCAACATAAAACGAATTGATGTAACATCGGCAGATGAAATGTACAATGCAGTGTACGATAATTTTGCTAGTTGTAACATTGGTGTCTTTGCAGCAGCAGTTGCCGACTACAAACCAAAGGAAGTTGCATCGGAAAAAATAAAGAAGAATGATGCCGTTATGAATATTGAATTAGAGCCTAACAAAGATATTTTAGCATCGGTAGGAAAGATAAAAAACAAACAGGTTTTAGTAGGTTTTGCTCTAGAAACTGAAAATGAATTGGACAATGCAAAAGGAAAATTAGAAAGAAAAAACCTTGACTTCATAGTTCTAAATTCTTTAAAGGACAGTGGAGCTGGATTTAAACACGATACCAACAAAATTACTATTGTTGAAAGATCGGGAGAGATAACTAAGTTTGATTTAAAAACAAAAAAAGAAGTTGCTAAAGATATAGTAGCTAAGATAATTTCAAAAATATAGTATGCGTAGTTTACTTGTAATATTTTTATTGATGCTGGGTTCGGGGCTTTATGCTCAAGAATTTAATTGCGAGATAATTATTAATCACGATAGAATAGAAGGTACAAATAAACAACGTTTCGAAACGCTTCAAACAGCCCTTACCGAGTTTATGAATTCTGCAGTTTGGACTGAGTATAACTATGAGGTTGAAGAACGTATTGATTTAAGTATTAGTTTTATAATAATGCAAGATTTAGGTTCCGATCAGTATTCGGCAACACTACAAGTACAGAGTACCAGACCGGTTTATGGAACCGATTACTCTACTCCTACATATAATTACAAAGACACAAAGTTTCAGTTTAAATATACAGAGCACGAACCTCTAATTTACAACGAGCAAACTTTCTCTGGAAACTTGGTCTCTACAATGGCCTTCTACACCTATTTGATTTTAGGAATAGATGAAGACACTTTCAAGGAGATGGGAGGTACAACATATTTAGAAAAAGCAAGAAAGGTTGTTGAGCTTTCGCAGAATAGAGGGTTTACAGGTTGGGATCCTTCGTCGAATAGAACTAACAGATATTGGATAATAGAAAACTTGCTTTCTGATACTTATTCTAAATCTCGTGAGGCTTCTTATCAGTATCACAGACTTGGATTAGACAATATGAGCAAGAATCCTGTAGAAGGGAAGAACCAGGTTTACGAAGCGATAATGAAAATTAACGATTTAGCTAAAAATAGACCTAATGCGAATATAATCCAAAATTTTATGGATGCTAAAACAGATGAAATAGTTGAAATTTTTAGTGGTGGTCCTAAAGTTGATATTCCTAAACTAAAAGAGAGCCTGACTACAATTAGTCCTACTAATCAGAGTAATTGGGAAAAGCTTAAGAATTAAGAACCTATGTTCTACTAAAAATTTTGATTCTGTTATAAATATTTATTTTTCATAAAATTCTACTCCCATACCTTCTTCCTTGGTAGATATCTCTATTTGATGATCATCAGTAAATTCTAATATTATCTGGTTGTTTGAATTATTACCTTTAATCTGCGAAAATTCAATATTCCTAATTTCCGTATCAAGTATAGGAAACCAATGAGTATCGAGAGTAGCATTCTCCCTTATAAGAGTAACCTGTCCTTTAAACTGAGTTTCAATCTTATTTAATTCAACTTCGAAGTCAAAATCCACAAGTTCAATTCCATCATCGTCAACACCGTAATGGAATACAATTTTTGTTTCGTCTTGAAGGTTTATTTCTAGCCAATCTAAACTTTTAAAATCATCATCACTAGCAAGGTTTTTCCATTGGTAGTAAACAACTTTTCTTATTTTTTTGCCTTCTATATTTTTAATTTTCTCGTAACAATTGCTAGATAAATATCCCATTTCTTCTATTATTTGGTTGGACTTATAAATTTCGACATTCTGAAATTAACTTCAAAGGAAAATTATCATCAAAAAAATCGTTTCTGCCTATTGTGATTAATAGCGGAATCCTTTGCGTTTTTTTCAAAAAAATTGAGGTATTTACTTGAAATAGATTGTTTTTCACGTAAAGACCACAATGGATATAAAATAAAAGTTCGTAAAGCCTAATTATACTTTAACTCTCTTGTCTATCCATATCGTCTCGACTGTAAGGGCAGACAAGGCGAGTTGAAGTTTATAGATAAAAATTATGTCTCAAAGTAACTATTATTCCACTACATTAATTTTTTAGGTTCTACCCTGATTTGTGTGGAAAACAAAAGAGTAGTAGAGTAAAAATTAGATTATAAGATTAGAGTATTACAGAGTAAACAATAGGTACAGTAATCCTATAATCCTTTAAACCCTTAATCTTTTATTTTCTTAAGGATATAATTTATTCAAATTTCCACAACATTCGTGGTACCATTTTTTAAACTAAAACTTAAGTTTAAACTGTATGTAAGTTATAGGTTTCCCTTTTTCTAGATATTGTTGCTCGTAAAAAGTTTGAATTTTTGTTACAAACTCAG
>JADGDT010000047.1:0-12730 GCA_016744755.1 Ichthyobacteriaceae bacterium
TAAATACTTTTAGCAAATGGTGTTCCAAATTCTCTCCAAGCATAATCTCCCCATGTAACATCACTTCTACTCCAATCAGGTACAACACTCATGGTGACATCATTACAAGTAAATCCTGCACCTACAATTATCCCTTGTGCAGTAGGGCTACCCTCAAGAGTTAATTTATTAATTGAACCTGTATTATTATTTGTTACTATTTTTGCCCCAGCCTGAACTATTATCCTTCCTGTAGATGACAGTAAACTAATTCCATTCGTAGACAGCCCCAAAGAATAACCGCTTGAAATAGTAATATCTCCAAAAATATCAAAAATTGAATTCTGAGCAGTAGGAGAAATATTAACATTTGTATTTAACAATAAAGAATTTGCTTTAATTGTAATTCCTGTTGCCAATAAATCTATTCTTCTAGTATTATCAATAATCATATTCTCATTACCAAAATCATATACATAATCAGGTTGTTTAAGCTCAAGAACTCCACTACCAGGATAGATAGTTGACAAGCCAGCTGGGCTAACATCTAATTTAAAAACACTCATTTTTGATGTAACATCCGAATATATAACTGGGCGAGGTACCTTACTAGGAATAAGATTTGAACTCAATTCTAAATATCCTCCTGCCTTAATTTGACAAGCTGCTCCATTAACTCCTGAAGTTGAAATTGTTTCAAACTTTCCCCCGATATTTATATTCCCTGATATTTGAAAGTAAATAAGCGTAAATCCTCCATCATTAACTGTAAAATCTCTAACAGCAACACTAGTCCCAGAAGTTACTTCATATCCAGCTGCTTCTATAACAAAATCATCTCCATAGGAAGTTGCACTTGGAGCAGTTCCATCAGCTGGACCTCCACTAGTTAAACTCCAATGAGAACCCGTCCAATAGTAAGTTGTAGCAAATGAACTAGACACTACTAACATAAAAGTGAAAAATGTAAATATCTTCTTCATATCTTTAATTTTTAAACATTAAAAAACACAACTAATCACTGTGCTTATATGACCTTTTAATACCGTAAACAATTCCAGCAACAACAAGAGAAATTATCCCTCCATCAAGAGGAGCTCCAAATCCACCTCCATTATCACCCCCCCCCCCATGCCCAGGCTGAGCACAAAGCCCACCAAGCATAAAAATAGATAATAAAGCTACGAGTATATATTTTTTCTTCTTCATAATTAACTTCTTTTATATTGAATTGCCTACATCAATATTTTAAGTTTTTCAACTTCATCAGCATACAATATATTACAATTTGTAAAACTATGCAATATTAGCTATTAAACAAACTTTGGTAATAACTATTTTATATTCACTGCAAACACATTAAAACCCTGACAACATGCACGTTGAAACCTTTGTAAATATTAAACATAACTTAACAAAATAAGTGACACATTCTGAATTAATATTTTCTTTATAAAAAAGAATAATTATCTTTGCAACTCGGAAAATATAATTAGTAGTATTACTACAATTTTATTAATTCATAACACAACTTAATTCATTAAAATGTCAGTACTTCCTGTTGAACCAGAACCAAAGTTATTTGCTACTAGAGGTGGCATGAAGATAGCAAAAGAAATTGCGAAACACTACGGAAAAGAACTTGGAAATGTTTCTATTGCAGAATTTAGCGATGGAGAATTTCAACCATCATTCGAAGAAACAGTAAGAGGAGGAAGAGTTTACTTGATAGGCTCTACTAATCCACCATCAGATAATTTAATGGAAATGCTTTTAATGATTGATGCAGCTAAAAGAGCATCAGCTAAACACATCACAGTTGTTATGCCTTACTTTGGTTGGGCACGTCAGGATAGAAAAGACAAACCTCGTGTTCCGATTGGAGCAAAAATGGTTGCAAATTTACTAACGGCAGCTGGAGCAACAAGAATAATGACTATGGATTTACATGCAGATCAGATTCAAGGTTTCTTCGAAATACCGGTTGATCATCTTTTTGCTTCTACCATTTTTATGCCTTATTTATCTAACTTAAAACTAGATAATTTAATGATTGCTTCTCCTGATATGGGTGGATCTAAAAGAGCACATGCATACGCAAAACGTATGGAAAGTGGTGTAGTTGTTTGCTACAAACAACGAGAAAAAGCCAATGTGATTGGTAAAATGGAACTAATTGGGACTGTAGAAGGTAAGGATGTAGTGCTAGTTGACGACATGATTGATACAGGTGGGACTATAGTTAAAGCTGCTGAAATGATGATGGAAAAAGGTGCTAAAAGCGTACGAGCTATGATAACACACGCCATCTTATCGGGTCCAGCACACGAGAGAATTCGCAACTCTGTTTTAGAGGAATTAATAGTAACAGACTCTCTACCATTAAAAGAGGAGAATAGTAAAATAAAAGTGCTATCTTGCGCCCCTTTATTTGCTGAAGTAATGAAGAGTGTTCACAGTCATCAATCTATCAGTAGTAATTTTATAGTTTAAGAATTTTTTATTATTAATTATATATTTCATAAAAATGAAGTCGATAACAATTAAAGGCCAGGTAAGAGAAAACGTAGGCAAGAAATCAACAAAAGCGCTACGTAATGCTGAGCAGGTACCTTGCGTTGTTTATGGAGGAGAAAAAGCAGTGCACTTTTCGGCACCAGCTAAATCTTTCAGAAACTTAGTTTACACAGCAGATGCGCTTACTGCTACAATCGAATTAGAAGGTCAGGAGCCAATCATGGTTATCCTACAAGACATTCAATTTCACCCAGTAACGGACAAAATTCTTCATATTGATTTTTATCAATTACACGAAGACAAAGAAGTGATTATGGATATCCCTACTACTCTTGTTGGTAATGCAATTGGTGTAATGAATGGAGGATCTTTAAGTCACAATTTACGTAAAGTTAAGGTTAAAGCTATTCCAGCTAACCTTCCTGATTCTATCGAAGCAGATATATCTGCACTTAAAATCGGTATGAAAGTTACTGTTGGAGAATTATCTAAAGGTGATTACACTTACATCCAAAACGATGGTGTTGTTGTTGCTCAAGTTAAAATGTCTCGTAACGCAACTAAAGATGACGAAGAAGAAGAAGAAGGAGAAGGAGAAGCAACTGAAGAAACAACTGAAGAAGCAACAGAATAAGAAACAAATAGTTTTTTATAAAATATTTAAGCACTCTATTTATAGGGTGCTTTTTTTGTGAGCTTTTTTAATTAATCATTTACAAACTTGTTAAAATGTATATATTAGCATCATGATAAAAAAAGTTATTTTTATTACTATTCTAATATCTGCATTAATAGCCGTAAGGATTTTTCAGCATGACTTATTCTACGATCCATTTTTGACGTACTTCAAGAATTCATATCTTGAAGGCGGGAGCATTCCTGAATTTAATTGGTCTAAAATGACTTTATTTTTATTTATTAGATATTCTATTAATTCTATTTTATCTTTAGTAATTATATATTTTTTATTTAAAAATAATGATTTAATAAAATTCTCATTAGCAACTTACAGCGTATCGTTTGTAGTCCTAATTCCTATTTATTACTACTATATAAGTATAGAATTTGAAGGCGGATATTTAGCCGCATTTTATGTTAGACGATTTTTAATTCAGCCTTTATTACTTTTCTTATTGGTTCCAGCATTTTTATATCAACAAAAATCAATGGGAAAAGACACGTCAGAATACAACTCAAAATAAAGCCACAACTGTATTTATAATTAAAAAAAAATACTTATTTTTGCACCCGCTTACTGTTAAGCTAAGTTAGCTTAGTAATAAGCATTTTAATCGGTTTGTCAACCGCTGACGATAAACGTGGATGTTGACTAATTCTAATTTATTAAAATCATCTAAGATGGATTTATTAAAATTTGTTGAAGAATCAGTTGTAAAAAATGATTTACCTGAATTCGGCGCTGGTGATACTATCACTGTTTATTACGAAATTCGTGAAGGAAACAAAACACGTACTCAGTTTTTCCGTGGAGTAGTTTTACAAAGAAGAGGTGCAGGAGTTACTGAGACTTTTACTATCCGTAAAATGTCTGGTGCATTTGGTGTAGAGCGTATCTTCCCAATCAATCTTCCTTCTATCCAAAAAATTGAAGTTAACAAGAGAGGTAAAGTTCGTAGAGCTCGTATCTTCTATCTTCGTGAACTTACTGGAAAGAAAGCACGTATCAAGGAAAGAAGAGCTTAATCTTCTCAGATACAAAACACAAAGAAACCGTTTCAGCTATGAAGCGGTTTTTTTTGCTTAAATAATTATTGATCCAACCCTAACACCTCCTGCCTTAATCAAGTCTTCATGTCTTATTTGTAGTTATACGCCAGACATTATTGGATTTCCTACTGGATAAATTGAAGACATATTCTCTCCAACGTAATAACATTCTATAACTGCATTTTCGAGTTTAGAGCCAATTATGTGGGCATTAATTATATTGTCAAATACATCGAAGGTTATTAGTCTTTTATCTACCATAATATATTACAATTTACAACTATGAAGATATTCAATATTACGTTAGAGTAAAAGCAGAAAATCACCCTCACACAAAGAGCATGAGGGTGATCTAAAAAAAATATTACCTAATGATAATTATCTGTTCATCAATCCTAGAGCTTGTTTTGCAATCTCTAACTCTTCGTTAGTAGGAATTACAAGAACTTTAGTTCTAGAATCTTCTTTATTTATTTCTCTTATTTCGCTAGAACGTACAGTATTTTTAGCATCGTCTATTTCAAAACCGAAAAATTCCATATCCTTACAAACCATCTCACGTACACAAGTGTCATTTTCTCCAACACCTGCAGTAAATACAATTGCATCTAGCCCGTTCATTGCAGCTGCATAGTTACCTATAAACTGCTTAATACGGTAAGTGTACATATCGTAAGATAAAGTAGCAATCTCATCACCATTAACAACACAAGATTCTATCTCTCTCATATCTGTTTTACCAGTGATACCATACATTCCACTTTCTTTGTTAAGTATTTTGGAAACTTCCTCTATAGAATATCCTTTTTGCTCTACCAAGTAGAAAATAATTGAAGGATCTATATCTCCCGAACGAGTTCCCATAATTAATCCGCTAAGTGGCCCAAGTCCCATTGTAGTATCAATACAAACACCAGCATTAACAGCAGCCATAGATGCTCCATTACCGATGTGAATAGTCACAACTTTTGCATCTTTATTTCCTAAATAATCTATCGCTTTTTCAGAAACATACTTGTGAGATGTTCCGTGAAAACCGTATTTACGAATTCCGTAATTCTCATACAACTCAGTTGGTACAGCATAACGGTAAGCTACAGCTGGCATAGTTGAATGAAAAGCAGTATCGAAAACAGCTACTTGAGTTGCATTAGGAAATACTTTTTCAGCAACTTCAATACCTGTTAAGTTTGCAGGATTGTGAAGAGGTGCTAGAGGAAATAATTTCTTGATTTCATCTTTTACTTCAGATGTAATAACAGTAGTTTTCTGAAAAGCTTCTCCTCCGTGAACTGTTCTGTGCCCTACAACTTGAATTTCAGAAGGATCGGAAATTACTCCTAAATCTTTATCAGTAAGTAATTCTGCAACTCTATTTAATCCTACTGTGTGGTTAGGAATATCAAAAACCTCTTTGTGTTTTTTCTCTCCACCTACAAAAGTTTTGTGAGTGATTACACCATCAGTAAGACCAATTCTTTCAACAATACCACTTGTTAAAGTTTCTTCGTTAGTCATATCAATTAATTGATATTTAATTGAAGAACTTCCTGCATTAATAACTAATATATTCATTTGCTAAATTTTCTATTTCTATTCTGAAATTATTCTTGATCTTGTGCTTGAATAGCTGTAATTACAACTGTATTGAAAATATCATCAACAGTACAACCTCTACTTAAATCATTAACTGGTTTATTTAATCCTTGTAACATTGGTCCAATTGCAATTGCTCCCGTTTCTCTCTGAACTGCTTTATATGTATTATTTCCTGTATTTAAGTCGGGGAATATTAATACTGTTGCTTCTCCTGCTACCTCTGAATTTGGCATTTTACTCTTACCTACTGTTGGATCAACAGCAGCATCGTATTGTATTGGTCCTTCAATTTTTAAATCAGGACGTAAAGCAATTGCCTTTTCTGTAGCGCTTCTTACCTTATCTACTTGCTCTCCTGTGCCAGAAGATCCAGAAGAATAAGAAAGTAAAGCTATTTTTGGTTTTACACCAAATGCAATTGCAGACTCGGCAGAAGAAATTGCTATCTCTGCTAATTGATCAGCATTAGGATCTACATTTACAGCACAATCGCCAAATACCGCAACGTGATCTGCTAAACACATGAAGAAAACAGATGAAACTGTTGAAACTCCTGGTCTAGTTTTTATAAACTGAAAAGAAGGTATAATTGTATGTGCAGTAGTGTTTATAGCTCCAGATACCATACCATCGGCATGGCCTTTATGTACCATCATAGTTCCGAAATAAGAAACATCTAACATTATATCTTTAGCCTTGGTCTCCGATACATTTTTATGTTTTCTGATTTCGTAATATGTTTTCCAATAGTCTTCGAAATATTCTGAACTAACTGGATCTATAATATTAATTTTTTTCTCGTTTAATTTTAATCCTAGTGCGTTAACTTTAAGAATAATATTTTCTTTGTTTCCTAATAAAGTAATATCAACAACATTCTGATTTACAAGATTTATTGCTGCTTCAAGTATTCTGGAATCGCTACCTTCTGGTAAAACAATATGTTTTTTAGAAGATTTTGCTTTTGAAACTAAATTATATTGGAACATGCGAGGTGTCATTACATCCGATTCGAATGTTCTGAATTTTTCTTCTAGTGCTTCAATATTTACATGTTTATCAAAAGTATTAATGCTTAGGTCTAGCTTACTTGTATCTCTAGGTCTTATTCTAGCCTTTACATTACCAATATTATTTGCAGCTACAAAAGTGGCCTCTTTAACAGAAATAATAGGAACAACATTTGGCAAGCCACTAATTAGGCGCATTACTGTTTCTTCGGGTACAAGACCTCCGGTAAGTACAATACCTGCAATGCTAGGGTAATTTGTAGAAGCATTAGCTTGAAGAGCTCCAATAATAATATCGGCTCTATCGCCAGGTGTTATCATTAAGCAATTATTATTCATACGAGCCAGATAGTTTCTCAACTGCATAGCACCAACATGGAAAGCTTCGGCCTGATTGCCTAGTAAATCTTCGCCAAATAGAACTTTTCCTCCTATTTCTTCGTTAATCTCCCTAACAGTAGGACTATATAGTTTTTTATTTAAAGGAATTACTCCTATAACTGTATTGTTTGTATTAACTTTTTCAAGCTCAGCTGTCATTTCATCGTAAACATCTTCATCTACTTTGTTCATGAATACAGCTTGTACTTTTACGTCTTCATCTGCAAAAGATTGTACAGCAAGTTCTAAATTTGCTACAGCTTCGCTAACCGTTTTGTTATGAGCAGAGCTCACAATGATAGTTGGAAGTGATAAGTTTTTTGCAATTTCTACATTTAAGTCAAACTCAATTGAAACACCTTTATCTATTAAATCAGACCCTTCTACTAATACAACATCATATTTACTTTCAATACTCTTGTATTTTTCAATAATCTTATCTATTAGTATATCTTCCTTACCAGAATTTTTAAGATCAATTACTTCAGACAAAGTAAACCCATAGGCATCTTCGTAATTGATATCAAGATCAAAATAAGAAATTAATGTTTCTATGTGGTTGTCTCTTTCTCCCTCTGGAAAATCACTAATTATTGGTCTGAAGTAACCAACTTTATTAGCTTTTGCAAGCAACATTTTCATAACTCCAAGTGCTATAATAGACTTTCCTGTCCATGCCTCGGTATTTGCAATGTAAATCCCCTTTTTCATTATAATTTACTTAGTTGTAAAGAAGTTTAAATCTTGTAAATGTATCAAGTACACTTAGTAGATTTATAAAGTGCAAAATTATGAAAGAAAATTGGTAATTAATTATAAAAATGGTTATTTATGCCTAAATATGAAATAAATCATATATCATTGAATATCAGTAATACAAATGATTGTATTGTAGGATGTTGTAATATATTGATGAAGATTATATTAGAAATTATAAATGATAATAAAAGATGTAAGGGATATTGGTGTACAACCATGAATATATAGGTAGATTTAATACCAAATGCACTATAAAATGGCGTCTAAATAAATTGGAATATATTTTTCTTTATCAAAGCAAATTTCATATGCATAGCCGTAGTTATGGATATGAAATTTAATGAAGAAAAGGAAAATAGAAACGATTTATAAAGGTTATTTCATATTGTTTTTGGTATAAGGAATAATTAAAATATTTGGTTCTACTGTTATTTTAATGGATTTTCTAATTTAGAAAAAGCGTCATATTGAACGAAATTCCCTTAATGCAATTAAGGGAGTGTAGCTGAAATATCTATAGCAACAGTGATAACATAATGTGAGCTATTTTGTAATAGACCTTTCGGCTTCGCTTTGGCCAGCCTCGCCGGCTAGGCGGGCTCCGCTCAAGGGGACGATTGTTCCACTGAATTTGTGGTAGAACCAAATGTTTTACTGCTATTTTAATGAGCTTATATAGTTTAGAATCTCTATTAAATTTGTGGTTTTACCTCAAATTTTAAATGAATGTTTTATACCGTGTCAATATAATTTATGCAGTTTAATTAAAACAAAAAGACAGCTAGTATATATACTAACTGCCTTAAAAGTTTTATTAATTGAAATAATGCTACCCTCTTCTTTTTCTAGATAAAAGAGTGTTTTTCATAAGCATTGCAATTGTCATAGGGCCTACCCCTCCAGGAACAGGAGTTATATGAGAAGCTTTTTTGCTAACCTCAGCAAAATTAACATCACCTAAAAGTTTAAACCCCGATTTCTTAGTTTTATCTTCAACTCTAGTTATGCCAACATCAATTACCACTACTCCATCTTTAACCATATTTCCAGTTAAAAATTCTGGAATACCATTTGCAACAACCACAATATCGGCAGTCTTAGTAATTTCTGGCAAATTCTTAGTACGGCTATGAGTAAGAGTTACGGTACAATCAATACCTTTCTGTCCCATTAAAACACTCATTGGCGAACCGACAATATGGCTACGTCCAATAACTACTGCGTGCTTTCCTGAAGTTTCAATCTGGTAACGTTTTAGCATTTCCATAATCCCGTAAGGTGTAGCTGGTAAGAAAGTTTCTTGACCCAAAAGCATTTTACCTAAGTTAGTAGGGTGAAAACCATCAACGTCTTTATCAGGATTTATTGACACAGTAACTTTATGCTCATTTATATGATTTGGTAATGGCAATTGAACTATAAATCCATCTAAACCATTATCGTTATTCATCTCTTCAATTTTAGCTAAAAGCTCATCTTCTGATGTTTCAGCAGAAAACCTAACTAAAGTAGATTCAAATCCAACTTTCTCGCAAGCTTTAACTTTTGCATTTACGTAAGTTTGACTAGCTCCATCATCGCCAACCAAAATAGCGGCTAGGTGTGGTGCTCTCCCTCCTTGTTCTTTTAATTTAGCAACTTCAATAGCGATTTCATCCTTAATATCGCCAGAGGTTATCTTTCCATCTATAAGTATCATGTGTGTAATGTTTCAGTTATTAAAGTTTTCAAATATACTATTGATTATTAAAATATTTATACTGAAAATATGGTATTTTTAAAACTGACATAAACTCTCTTATCTTGTTATGTTTTTAAACATATATTTGCATAAATATTTTATGACGATGAACCGAGCATGAGCCATAATTTTACTCACAAGTAATAAACATATCCTCATGAGAACAACATCTGACCTTTGAAAAAAAATAATTAACAGATGAACCGAGCATGAGCCATAATTTTACTCACAAGTAATAAACATATCCTCATGCGAACAACATCTGACCTTTGAAAAAAAATAATTAACAGATGAACCGAGCATGAGCCATAATTTTACTCACAAGTAATAAACATATCCTCATGCGAACAACATCTGACCTTTGAAAAAAAATAATTAACAGATGAAAGAGAAAATCCATAAAGCGGTTGAAGTAATGAAAGAAGGGGGAATTATCCTTTATCCTACCGATACTATTTGGGGAATAGGCTGTGATGCCACAAACAAAGAGGCAATAGAAAAAATATATAAACTAAAGAACCGTACAGAAACTAAGGCTATGCTAGTTTTAGTAGAAAACGATAGGATGTTGCAAAACATTGTTGAAGTTTCTTCTCTTGCCTGGGATTTGATTGATTTATCTGAAAAACCAACAACTATTATTTATGATGACCCTAAGAATGTTGCAGATAATATTATTGCCGATGACAACACGCTAGGCATAAGGCTGATTGAACCAATTTTTCTCAAACAACTTATTGGCAAATTGAAGCACCCTGTTGTTTCTACTTCTGCTAATGTGTCTGGCGATAAGTCTCCTAAAGATTTCAACGAAATATCTAATACCATTAAAAATGGAGTTGATTACATTCTCGACATCAATATTGATAGTAATAGTTCTAAATCGTCGAGTATTATTAAATTAACAAAGGATAGCAAGGTTACTATTATTAGAAAATAAGGTTCTACCATTAATTTAGTGGAACAATCGTCACCTTGAGCGAAACCGAAAGGTCTATTCCAAAATAGTTCACATTATGTTATCACTGTAGCTATAGATGTTTCGACTACATTTCCTTTTGTTGCACAAAGGAAATTACGCTCAACATGACGAATATTCTAAATTATAAAATCCACACAAATGAGGATAGAACCATTAAAATAACAGTAGAACCGAAAATAAAAATGGTTCTCGTATGTTTACAAACATAATAAAAAGGAACCATTTTATTAAACTAGAACCAGACCTCGTAGGTATTTTATACTTCTAGGTCAACATTTTAAACTAAAAAATGAATTTTAAAATAACATACAACTCGCCAGTAATATTGAGTTTCTCTATTGCATCCGTAATTTTATTCTTTGTAAATAATTTATTGGGAGGTACTTTAAATTCAATACTAATACTCAGTCCTAATTTTAATTCTGGCAATATCACTGATTACATCTCTATGTTCACCTATACTTTGGGTCATGGAAGTATACAGCACTTATTCGGTAATCTTTCGTTGATGTTGATAATTGGTCCAATTATTGAAGAAAAGTACGGGAGTTCTAAACTAATTGCCATGATGGGAATCACATCTTTGTTCACTGCTGCATTACAAATATTCTTTTTCAACTCAGGATTGCTAGGAGCAAGTGGTATTGTTTTTATGCTGATAATTTTGGCTTCGTTTACCAAAACTTCTGGAAACGGGATTCCTCTGACTTTTATTTTAGTTCTGATTTTTTATCTTGGAAACGAATTAGCCTCTGCTTTTGGCAATGACAACATTTCTCAATTTGCACATATTGCTGGAGGCCTTTTTGGAAGTGTGTTTGGGTTTGTACTTAAAAAATAAATTCATCTATATTTGTTACAGAATTACTTTGTAGCATCTTCAGTTTCTCCAAATACCGATTGCAAGAAAGAGAGAACAAAACTAAATATTAACGCCGACCAAAATCCTGAAACATGAAAACCATCAACCAAACTACCTGCTAACATTATCATAAATGCATTAATTGCAATAAGGAATAAGCCAAAGGTGATAAAGGTAATGGGTAGTGTTAGGATAACAAACAAAGGACGGAACACTAAATTGATAATTGACAACACTAGAGAAACTACTATAGCTGTAAAAAATGTGTCTACATTTATACCAGGTATCAAATATGCTGAACCCAAAACAGCCACCGCTGATAAAATAACTTTAACCAACCAATTCATAAATATGATTTTAATTACATAAGTAAGTTACAAAATTACTTTCTCTAAATTTATTTTATCAGAAAAAATTATATTAGCCGTTTTCTCAAAAGAAGGAGTATAATCAGAAACGTAGAAATGATCTTCTCCTACACACTCCTCTTTATTCAGCAGTTCAGACTTCGTTAGCAGAGTCTTAATTTTCCACGCAACAATATTTGCCGAATTCAATATGTTCACCTTCCCTTCGTAATAATTATCAATCTCATTCTCTATAAGAGGGTAGTGAGTGCAGCCTAAAATCAAAGTATCAATTCCGCGAAGAGTTTTATCTCCCAAATAATTAGATATAATTGTACTACTTATTTTGTCGTCGTGAAATCCTTCCTCAATCATAGGTACTAACAGCGGAGTTGCTAAAGACGAAGTTTTAACACCAACACAACAATTTTCTATTTTACTAGAATACACTTTTGAATTTACTGTTGCCTTTGTAGCAATTAAACCCACATTGCTAGAAATATCTTTATGTAACTCAATGTAATCTACAATAGGATCTATAACATTGTACACTGGAATCTTAGAATACTCTTTAACCTCTTCAAAGGCCATAGCAGAGGCAGAGTTACATGCTATAACAATTGCCTTTACACCTTTGCTAATTAAAAAATCTACAATTTGAAGAGAGTAATTAACTAAAGTATCCTTAGACTTATCGCCATAAGGTAGATGTTTTGTATCTCCAAAATAAATAATCTGCTCGTTGGGCAAAGCACTCTTTATTGCTTTCGCAACAGTTAATCCTCCTATTCCTGAATCAAATATCCCTATTGGCTTGTTCATGTT
>JADGDT010000047.1:12830-22893 GCA_016744755.1 Ichthyobacteriaceae bacterium
ATAAATAATCTGCTCGTTGGGCAAAGCACTCTTTATTGCTTTCGCAACAGTTAATCCTCCTATTCCTGAATCAAATATCCCTATTGGCTTGTTCATGTTACTGGGTGCTCTTTACTTATTACTGCTAACTGCTAACTGCTAACTGCTAACTGCTAACTGCTAACTGCTAACTGCTAACTGCTAACTGCTAACTTATGTAAATTTCGATAAATAAAACAAATAGACAATCTATAGAACAAAAAAATCGCTCAGTGAGCGATTTTTTTTTATTATTTATGTTGAATATCTTACTTTACACCTAACTTTGCTTTTACCGCAGTAAGAATATCTAAAGACTCTTTAGCAAATAAAAGTTGACCTTTTGAAGCATCGAAGATATAATCAAGTCCTTTTTCTTTAGCAACCTCATCAATAGCTTTTTGAGCTTTCTCTAAGATTGGCTGTAAAAGATCGAATCTTTTCTTTTGTAGCTCTTGTTGTGCACTTTGCTGATACTGTTGCATACGTGCTTGCATATCTTGCATTTCTTTAGCGCGAGATTGGTTTATAGCATCACTCTTAGTTCCTGCTTCAGCTTCGTACTTTTTTCCTTTAGACTCAAATTCAGTGTACATCGATTTGAACTCATCATCGAAAGTTTTACCTAAAGCCTGTAATTCTGTATTAATTTTAGTGCTTTCAGGCATTTGACTAATTAATAACTCTGAATTGATATGTCCTAATTTTACTTGAGCAGTAGAAACCATACTAAAGCTTAAGAACACAACTACTACTAGTGCAAAATTTTTGAATTGTCTTTTCATCTGTTTTTTTAATTTGTTTTTTACTTGAAATCAGCACATATATAACGTACTTTTTTCTAATTGATTGTTCTGGTTAATAATATATCTTACACATCTGTAACTACTAAAACTGCAAATCATAAGAGACGCAAATATATAAGATGTTTTGAATTTTAAAATTGTTTTTTAATAAAATTATTTTTTATTTCTTCACTTACTTTCAAATAGCATGCCAAAATAGTAATTTACTTCTTTTCTGATGCAACTAAAGAGTTACATACTTTTAATTTGCTTTAAAACTCTATCGCTAATATCATATTTTTTATTGTAATAAAGCATAATCAAATCGCTTGATTTATCGAAAACCGCATCGTATCTTTTCTTTTTTGCTATACTTTGCACAGCATTAAATACCTGATCTTGTATTGGTCTTATCAATTGTTTCCTCTGAGTAATTAAATCACCCTCTGCACCAAATCGTTTTTGTTGAAGCTTTTCTATTTTAGTTGTTTGATCTGAAATTTGTAGCTCACGCTCCTCAATTAAATCTCTTGTCAACAATACTCTTTCGTTTTCGAGACTTACTTTCAATTTTTTTAGAGAACGTACTTCGGCATCAATTTCTTTTTGCCAATCTCTAGCCATTTTATCAAGCTGACTTTGAGCCTCTCTATATTTTGGTAATTTCTGTAAAATATATTCAGTATCAACATATGCCCAACGTTGGGCATTAGCTCCAAAGCCTATTGCTAGAAAAGAGAAAAGTAATATTAGTTTTTTTACAGTCATCAGTAATAACTTTTAATAAGTTGGATAAATATAGTTCTATAATTCATAAAACTAAACCAAATATTGAAATATAACTCTAGAATTGCTGTCCAATAATAAAGTGAGTTTGCCACCCCGAAGGTTGCCCTGGAGGACTAGTCAAATCTGGATCAAATCCATAACCGAAGTCAACTCCTAACATACCAAACATAGGCATGAATATTCTAAGTCCAGCACCAGCAGATCGTCTAAGTTCAAATGGCGAAACATACGAGAATCCATCCCAAGAAGCACCAGCTTCAGCAAAACCTAATAAGTAAATACTTGAGCTTGGATTTAAGGTGATTGGATATCTCAATTCCATAGTGAATTTATTGTACATCACACCTCCATTTGACGATGAAAGAGATAAGTTGCTATAACCACGTAAACCAATAACCTCACGTCCATCCATTGTAAAGTTGGCCATACCATCACCTCCTAAATAAAATCTTTCGAAAGGAGGAATACCTCTATCCTCGTTATAAGCTCCTAGAAAACCAAATGCAGCATATGTACGCAATACTAGTTTTTTGTTCCAAATATCTGAATACCAATCTCCAGAAAATTTAACCTTATAAAATTCTAACCACTCGTATTTTTCTTCTGATGTAGCTCCTAAGTAATCCTTACCATTTATTAGCGAGTACGGAGGTGTAACTTTCAACGATAATGAGAAATTAGCACCTTCGGTAGGATAAATAGGATTTGGACCAGCAGAATTTCTACTCAGTTTAATTTCGTAGTTTATATTATTTGAATTTCCTGTACCATCTTCAAAATTCAAACTTGCAAGTCCGTAATAGTAGTTATTCAAACTATACCTCTGTGCAGTAACTACCTGAGAAAGTACAAAATAATCATCTGGCCATGCCAAACGTTTTGTTATTCCTATACTCGCACCAGTTATTCCCATCGTCGAGTTTTTGTTAACATTGTTTGTTTGATAATCGTATTGGAACTGACGAGTGTGATAAAAACTAGTAGAAAGAGATATTGGTCGTCTACCTCCCCACCAAGGCTCGGTAAATGAGAAACTATAACTCTGATAGTTAAATGAAGCTTGTGCTCTTAACGAAAGTTTTTGCCCATCTCCTGTAGGTAATGGATGCCATGCTTCTCCTTTAAATAGATTTTTCAAAGAAAAGTTATTGAAAGATAGACCTACAGTTCCAATAAACTGTCCTCCACCCCAACCTCCTTGGAGCTCTATCTGACTAGTTGATTTCTCTTGTACTGTGTACTGAATATCAACTGTATTTGTTTCGGGGTGAGGTATAGGATCAATACCTATTGCTTCTGGATCGAAAAACTGTAATTGTGCAATTTCTCTGTAAGTTCTCATTAATTCCGACTTAGAGAATAATTGTCCCGGCTTAGTTCTAATTTCACGAAAAAGTACGTGATCATTAGTTCTAGTGTTTCCTTTTACAATAATTTTATTGATGTAAGCGGGCTTACCTTCGTGTATTCTAACCTCTAAATCTATAGTATCGTTGCGAACTCCAACCTCAACTGGATTTACCTGCGCAAATAAATATCCATTATCCATATAGGCAGTACGTATATCCATTTCGCCTTCGGCACCTCCTCCAATTCTAGAGTCTAGTAGTGCAGCGTTATATGTGTCTCCTCCTCTTAATGTTAGAATATTTTGAAGTTGTTTAGTAGAGAACTTACTATTACCCACAAATTTTATTTCCCCAAAGTGATAGATATTTCCTTCTTCTATTTTTATATATAAGGCAACCCTATCATTCTCTGGAATTGCTACAAGAGAATCTCCTTTTATTCTAGCATCACGGAAACCACGTTCTTTATAGTAATCTATAATATATTCTAAATCTTGCTTGTATTCTTTAACCGTGTATTTAGATGAATTGAATATATTCCACAAACTCTTACGCTTAGTTTCTTTCATTGCGCTTCTAAGTTTTGAATCTGGAATTGTTTCGTTTCCAATAAATATTATATCGTCAATTTTTACTTTATCGCCTCTATCAACATAAATATTCATTACTACAGCATTAGTTTCAGCTGTATCTATTTTTGTTTTAATTGTAGCTTTGGTATTAAGGTATCCTTTATTTTTATACTTATCTACTATGTAATTTTCAGTATTTATTATCAAATCTTCGGTAACCATTTTACCCCTATTAAGTTTGGCTTCCTTAATAATATCTTCTGTTTTTGATCTACTTAAACCAGTAATAATTACCTTCGATAAATTTGGTACTTCTGTTAAATTCAAAGTAAGGTAGACAACATCTCCATCCATCTTATCTATCTCGAAATTAATATCACTAAAAAGGTGTTGTTTCCACAATTTCTTTATTGCATTAGCAATTTGCTCTCCAGGAATTTCTATTAATTTTCCTTTTTTTAACCCTGTGAACATTATTATTGTTTGTGGATCGTACCTATGAGCTCCTTTAACAGTAATTCCTCCTAATGTATATTTTTGCTCTTTTCCGTATTTAGCATCTTTTATACCCAACTGCCCAAAAGCACTCACAGAAAATAGTGATAAGATAAAATATAATAGTATGTTGTTCTTCATTTGATATATGTGTATATTTTACGTTGAATAAAATTCTGATGCAAACACAGATTTTTTATCCTCCTCTATGATTCTTTATTTCACTTGATCGCTTGTTTTACCAAACCTTCTTTCTCTATTCTGATAATCCAATATTGTATTGAATAAATCTGTCCTATCGAAATCGGGCCATAATTTTTCTAAAAAAAACAACTCAGCATAAGCTATTTGCCAAAGCAAAAAATTAGATATTCTAGTTTCACCACTTGTGCGTATTAACAAATCAACATCAGGCATTTCTGATGTATATAAATTATTACTAATTGTATCTTCTGTTATTTCTGAAATATCTAATTCGTCATTCTTAACTTTTTCGGAAATAGCTTTTACAGCATCTATTATTTCTACTTTCGAACCATAGCTCAAAGCCAAAACTAATGTCATTCTGCTGTTATCCTTAGTTTTATCAATAACTTGTTGAAGTTCCTTTTGATTTTTCTGAGGCAACTTAGAAATGTCTCCTATAACTTTTAATTTTATATTATTTTCTTGAAGTGTTTTCAATTCATCTTTCAACGAACTTAATAATAAAGACATTAATGCATCTACTTCGAACTTGGGTCTATTCCAGTTCTCGGTAGAAAAAGCGTAAAGAGTAAGGAATTCTACACCTATTTCTGCAGCTCCTTCAATTGCCTCTCTTACAGCCTTAACACCTTTACGGTGACCAAAAACACGCAATTTGCCTTGTTTTTTTGCCCACCTCCCATTGCCGTCCATAATTATGGCTACGTGCTTAGGTAAATTATCTTTGTATATTTGTTCCTTCAATTCCATACATCAAAGCTTTATGCTTCTTTGTTTTTTAATTTCTTTCTATATCATTAAATCTACTGACCACAAGCACAAGGATCTCTTCCAAAAACATAAGTCAATGTCAGTCCTAAAGTTGTAAACCAATCGTTAGAATTTAAATTTCCTACAGCCATTGCTGCCGAATTGTCAAGATTATCTGAATAAGAATATCTAAAACCTAAATCGGCTGCTAAAACCCAACTGTGATTTAATGCATACTTGTAACCTACCCCAAATGGTATTGTTAAAGTTGATTCAAAACCTGCAATATTCAATATTAATTGAGGAGCATGAGGCTCTGTAGCAATATCTCCTGAATAACCTATTCCGGATTTACCTTGATAAATTAAAGCTCCTAATCCTAAATACACATAAGGTGTTTGAGCTCTGCTCTTTCTTAAATCATAAGGTAAAAAGTTCCATTCTAACACAACCTCTCCGTTACCAATCCCTTTTGAATAACTTGGCACCTTACTAGTATTATACGAATAGTTAGATTTATTAACATCTCCTCTAGCTATAGAATAGTATATATTAGCTCTAAAAGCCAACCTATTGTTAACATTCCATTTATACAATCCTCCTATAGTATAACTAGTAGGAGCAACATAATAATCGTTACCAATATCTCCTACTACATTATTACCACCTGCAAACAAGCCAATTTCATAGCGTTGTGCATATGAGACTTCAACAAATAATACTAATAATAAAATCGGGAAAACTCTCCTCATACCTAACTATACTTAAAAAAACGGCTAATTATGGCATTTAATGATACCATACTATTTGAGCCTTGCAAATATAAATATTTAATCAAGCTATGAAAACTTAACAGACATTTTATATCAGGACAAAAAATTTAACTTTTTTGATTGCCCCAAATACCCTAATACTTCTACTCCGCTCAGTAACCAAGAGGCAAAAAAGTCGATTTTTCAATGAATCACCCTCTATGGTTGGGGCAAAATTGATTGAAATAGCAAAATTTTATGATATTTGTTTTTAAATGCTTTTACCCTGCATTTTATATAACATGAAGGATTGAATTATATTGTGATGAACTAACTTAAAAAATGACTAATGTATCTATTTTGAATTATTTTAAAATTACACTCAGATACAATCTGAGGCAAAGCCCTTTTATCAAACTAGTTACATAAAGCTAAATTACATGTAGAGGTGATTTAAAAGAATATTAATATCAGAAAAAATCAGATTTAACAATAATTCTAAAAATGATAGAAACATTGCTAAATCTGATCTAATATAAGTATTATACAAGCACTACTGTCCACAAGGGCAAGCATCTCTTCCAAATACATATGTTAAAGTTATACCTATTGTCGTAAACCAATCATCAGTGTTTAGGTTGCCTAACTTTTTGGTGTCAGAATAGTCTAGATTATCCGATGATACATATCTAAACATAAGATCAGCTCCTAAAACCAATTTATGATTAATTGCATATTTATATCCTACACCAAAAGGTATAGATACACCATATCCATATCCAGCATCCTTATAATTACCATCGGGTTTCTTCTGAATTTTCTCAAACATCACACCTCCTATACCCACAAACATGTATGGTGTCCAAGGATTTCCTTTTCCTCTCTTGTATCTTAAGTTGTAGGGTAAAATATTCCATTCTATTCCTACTTCTCCGTTAACTACTCCATTTCTAAACCTGTGCTGATAATCATCAGGAAAATATACTGAAGAGCCTACGCTTCTAGTCCATGAATGGTATAAGTCTGCTCTTAAGGCTACCCTCTCATTTTTATTCCATTTAAATACGCCTCCAAAAGTTGGCTGATAAGGAGCTATGTATATATTAGTACCTATATCTCCTATAACATTATTTCCTCCTGCAAAAAAACCAATTTCATATTTCTGTGAATATGATGTTTTCGCAAGTAATAAAAGAATAGTAAATAGCAAAATTTTCTTCATGACTGTAACTCTTACTCAAACATTTCAATAACAACAATAATAGATATGACAATATCAGATAATAATTGAAGTGATAAAAGTTAAACTACGAAAAATTCACAATCGATTGTATTTTACGATTTATTATATAATAAAACTAAACAGATACATCTAACAAACTAATATACAATGAGTAATAATAAAATACCTGAAATCTGTCTTTTTATTAAAAATAGATTTTAGGTATTTAAAAATTTTTATATCCAAAAAAAAGGATTACTATTAAGTAATTTCTCACAACAATACTCTAGTTTTAAATAAAAGTGGAATTTTATTTATGCATTAAGTAAACATTTAAGGGGCTATTCCATTTATAGTGTGTAATTTAAATACCAACTTCTCCAAAAACATATAATTTGTTCATTTTCTTTGCTTGCCCAAAGAAAACGAACCAAAAGAAAAGGCACCTTTTGTAAGGTGATTCGCGAGCGACTATGAAATCTTTGCTCTACATGCTATGTTTCGCAAAAAAAAATCGAAACGCAATTCCAAGCAAAATTTCATTATCACTGTACAAAAGGATAGTCACGACAAACATATACCATTAATATCCTTTTTAGCAACCCACTACAAACAACATAGAGCCACATTTAACAATGTAAGCGGTTATTCATTCCTATAATCCTCGCCCCAAAGCATTTTTTTACGCAAGGTTGTAAGGAATCTTTGCTCTTCGAATCTAACCATTTTTACAACAAAGTTAGATTTCTTAATCCTGAGTTTAATACCATGTGGCACTGTTACAATTCGGGAATCTAGGGATACAAGATAATTTTCTGCTCTACCTTTTATATGGAATTCTATTTCTGTGTTGTCTGGTATTACAAATGGACGAGCAGAAAGATTGTGAGGAGCAATTGGTGTAAGAACTAAATTGTTAGACCCTGGCATAATTATAGGTCCACCACAACTTAATGAGTAGCCTGTAGAACCTGTAGGAGTAGCTACAATTAATCCATCTCCCCAATAAGAGTTTAGGAATTCATCATTTAAGTATGCATCTACAGTAACCATAGATGTTGCCTCTTTCCTGTTGATAGATATTTCGTTTAGAGCAAAATTGTAAGGCATATTTTCTACCTTTGCAGAAGTTTGTAGCTCCAAAAGTCTTCGCTCTTTAATCTTGTATTCTCCTTTTGAAATAGATTCTACTTTCTCGTTTATATGCTCTTTAGATATTGTGGCCATAAATCCAAGCCTACCTGTATTGATACCTACAATTGGGATTTCGGTATCTTTAACAATACTAATAACTCTAAGTATTGTTCCGTCTCCTCCTAAAGTAAACATCAAATCAACACCATGTTCTTTAGTTAACTTTTCAGAGAAGATTTCGTAGTTACCTTTAGTAACTTCAAAATCTAAAAGAATATTATAAAATTTCTGTTCTATAATTACTTCTACATTAAATTTAGCTAATGAATCTAACAATTTACGAGCGTAAATTTTAGTATTTTCACTTAAAGCTTGTCCGAAAATTCCAACCTTCATATTTATAGGGATTTCAAATTTAACACAAAGGTATATTTATGAAGTTATTATTCAACTTTTATCAATAAAACTTACATAAACTACAGTATTATTATTTTCAATCATAGAATACTACACATTCAAATAACTCATAAGAGAATTATATCTATCCTGTAAATCATCTATATTTTTATTCTCGTGGTAACTTTCCAAAACTACATATCCAAATCGTTTTAGTGATGCTTCAATAGTTCCAAGTCTCATTCTATTAATCTTGACTGTTAGAACCACTTCATCGCCAATAAAATCAGTAATTAGAACACCTAATATTTTTGCGTTTTCTGACTCTACAATTTGTGAAATCTCAGAAACAGAGTATTCTTTTAGTGATTTTTTAATAACAACAACACCTCCTAATTCATTGAAAAAAGGCGTATTAGACAAACTAGACATAACATCGTATTGAGTAACATACCCAAGGTATTGATTGTTATTGTTGACTACAAATACTGTATTAGAATCATTAATCCCAAATATCCTGAGTACATCTAAAAGGTTATCCTGTTTTCTCACATAAAACAACTCACCTGTATTGAGGTATTCGCCTACCAATCGTTTTTCTTCTATCCCTAAATTAAAATCAAAAGGTAAACAACCTACTAACTTATCCCCTTCAACGATTGGCAGAAAATCCATACTGAAGTTATCGAACAAAACAACAGCCATATCTAAAGTGTCGTTCGGTGATAGCGGCTTAAAATCATTAGTTATATAATTGGTTAATTGCATATTTGAATTTGTGATTTTAGATTTATGAATTATAACATCTAGCTTACAACAGAAATTTACACAAAATTACACAGAATGCCAATCTAAGTATTACTTTTGCACAAAATTATTTGAGACATGACTAAATTAAGTGTAAATATCAATAAAATCGCAACTCTAAGAAATGCTAGAGGTGGCGACGTTCCTAGTGTTGTACAAATAGCTATTGATGCTCAGAAATTTGGGGCACAGGGAATTACTATTCACCCTAGACCAGACGAAAGGCATATAACCAGAAAAGATGTTGCAGACTTAAAACCAGTTGTTACTAACGAATTTAATATTGAAGGTAATCCAACTCCTGATTTTATTAAACTGGTATTAGCAACAAAGCCAGAGCAGGTAACCTTAGTTCCTGATGCGCCTGATGCAATAACTTCAAATGCAGGATGGGACACAATTACTCACCAAAGTTTTTTGAAGGAAGTAATTGCTGAATTTAAGAATGCCGGAATTAGAACTTCTGTTTTTATTGACACTGACAGCAAACTTATTGAAGGAGCAAAATTGACTGGTGCAGACAGGGTTGAACTTTACACCGAAGAATTTGCTACTCAATACGATTTGGGAAATAAAAATGCAATTATACCTTACGTAGATTCTGCCAAACTTGCTTTAGAACTAGGATTAGGTATAAATGCCGGACACGATTTAAGTCTTGATAATATTGAATTCTTTTCTAAAGAAATTCCTGGTTTAGACGAAGTTTCTATAGGTCATGCACTAATCTCTGAAGCTCTTTATCTAGGACTAGAGAATACTATTCAGATGTATTTGGCGAAGTTGA
>JADGDT010000181.1 GCA_016744755.1 Ichthyobacteriaceae bacterium
GTGGTTGGTGAGCGTGGTTGGTGAGCGTGGTTGGTGAGCGTGGTTGGTGAGCGTGGTTGGTGAGCGTAGCCGAACCATAGCCGAACCATAGCCGAACCATAGCCAAAGCGAAGTCGACATATCTACTAGGAGAACTAAATACTATGTCATCACTGTTACTATAGATATTTCGACCCTGTCTGCCGACAGGCAAGTACATTCCCTTCGTTTCACTTTGGAAATTCCCTACCCATGATAACTTTGTAATTATCTCGCAAAGTCGCAGAGCGAATCTTCTTAGTGTCTTTGCGACTTTGCGAGACTCAAACCGTCATTAACTCATTGGAGTTTTGCTGAAAAAACTTAATCCTCAATATGATTGATATTCTAAATTAGAAAATCCACACAAATAAGTGTAAAACCAAAAAACTATACCCATTTACGAGTATAGTCAAATTTATAGTAGAATATTTTTCAAATATTAATTAATCAAAAACATTACCAATTTTGGCAAGTTTAGGCTTGTTAACTAGTTTAATTTTTCGTCCTTTTAGTATAATCAATTTATCTTCCTTAAATTCTGATAGAAGTCTAATAGTAGATTCTGTTGCAGTTCCTACTAGGTTTGCAATTTCCTCTCTTGTAAGCGATACATCAAGATTTCCTTCGTCTGTAATTCCGAAAGTCTTCTCTAAAATAAGTAGCATTTCAGCCAATCTTTCTCTAACAGTTTTTTGTGCAAGGTTGGTAATAATTCTACCAGCTTCACCCAATTCATGACAAGCAATTCTCATCAATTCAAGAGAGAAACGAGAATTCAAATCAATAATATCAAACAATTCTTGGCGAGGTACAAAACAAGCGTGTGTATCTTCTAATGCAGTTATTGATGCAGAAAGAGGCTCGTCACTCAATATAGATCTATAGCCAAGCATATCACCAGTTTTTGCAAATCTGATAATTTGTTCTTTACCCTCTATACCTAGTTTATGCGTCTTACATTTTCCATTTTGGATACAATAAACACCGTTTGGTTTATTACCTTCGTGCATTATTATTTGCCCTTTTTTGAATACAACACAAGTCTTGCTATCAGCAATAACATCAAGTTGATCTTTTGAAAGAGTATTAAACGATGTAATGTCCTTTACAGGGCACTGATGACATCTCACATTATTATCGTTACATTCCATGGGGGCAAAGATAATTTTTTTTTAATGATAAAAGTCATAAAATCATAAAATTGCAAAGCTAAATAATATTTTTTTTTGATGGGAAATAATAAGACTAAATGCTACCACTGTGGTGCCGATTGTACTGATGATTCTATTAATATCGGAGATAAAATATTTTGTTGTAACGGGTGTAAAACTGTTTACGAAATATTAAATGAAAATGAAATGTGCTCTTATTACAATATTGATGATATGCCTGGCATTACTCCGAAAGGTAAATTTAAAGGGCGTTTCGATTTTTTATCTAGCGATGATATTTCTAAAAGTTTATTGGATTTTAGCGACGAAGGAATAAGTATTATTACATTCTACACTCCATCCATGCACTGTAGCTCGTGTATTTGGTTGTTAGAAAATCTTAATAAGCTTAACCCCGGGATAGTTTCATCTCAGGTTAATTTCCCTAAAAAGACTGTAAGAGCAACTTTTAACGAAGAAAAAACTACACTACAAGACGTGGCCGAATTAATGGCGGCAATTGGTTACGAACCTGTTATTAACCTAAATGATGTTGAAAAAGATAAAAAGAAGGTAGATAGATCGTTGATTTACAAAGTTGCTGTGGCAGGATTTTCTTTTGGTAATATTATGCTTTTGGCTTTACCTGAGTATTTTGAAGTAAATGAATTTTGGCTAGACCAGTTTAAACCTTTTTTCCGTTGGATAATGTTACTGTTTTCTATTCCTGTACTTCTTTACTCGGCAAGAGACTATTTCATTTCAGCCTATAAAGGATTAAAACATAAATTTATTAATATAGATGTTCCCATAGTTTTAGGAATTATGGTTTTATTTATAAGAAGTTCTTATGAAGTTATAGCACATGTAGGATCGGGATATTTTGACTCTCTTACAGGACTAGTATTCTTCTTGCTATTAGGCAAGTTTTTTCAGGATAAAACATACAAATCTCTTTCTTTTGATAGAGATTACAAATCATATTTCCCTGTAGCCGTAACAAGAATTAGAAATGATGAGGAAGAGAATGTGCAAGTTTCTAAACTAAACCCAGGAGATAGAATACTTATTAGAAATGAAGAACTTATTCCTGCCGATTGTGTACTCATAAAAGGGGAAGGGATGATTGATAACTCTTTTGTAACGGGAGAATCAAAATTAGTATCTAAAAAAACTGGCGATAAATTATTTGCTGGCGGAAAACAGATAGGAGAAGCAATTGAGCTAGATGTAATAAAAACAGTTTCTCAAAGTTACCTTACACAACTATGGAACCATGACGTATTTAATAAGGATAACAATCAAAATTTCAAATCTTTAACCGATAGTATTTCTAAATATTTTACATTTTTTATTTTAGGATTGGCATTTATTGCATCAGGGTATTGGTACTTTGGGGGGCATACTACAATAGCAATAAATGTTTTTACTGCAGTGTTAATAGTTGCTTGCCCTTGTGCACTTGCACTATCTGCTCCGTTTACGATGGGTAACGTTTTAAGAATATTGGGAAGAAATAGATTCTATATAAAAAATGCTGAAACTCTCGAAGAGATGGCTACCATAAATCATGTGGTTTTCGATAAAACAGGAACTATTACTCAGAACGATAAATCTAAAGTAAGTTTCGTAGGAGAAGATCTTAATGAAGTTGAAAATAGAAATCTAAAAGCAATTCTACGCCAATCAAACCACCCTTTAAGTAGAACTCTTTACGACAGTGTTTTTGCATTAGGTAATATTGAGACATCTACCTTTGAGGAGATTACAGGTAAGGGGATGAAAGCAACAATAGAAGATAATGAATACCTAGTTGGATCTGCAAGCCTTGTTAATTATAAATCTGATGAAGAAATAAATCAGACTAGAGTTTATGTAAAAATAGATTCAACCATTAAAGGATATTATCTGTTCGAAAACATTTACCGTAGTAGCTTGAGTAAAGTTTTCAAAGCATTTAAAAATATTAAAATAAGCATACTGTCAGGAGATAATGCTGGTGAAGAAAAAAACTTAGAAAGCCTAACTCCCAAAGGTACAAACTTAGTGTTTAATCAGAAACCAGAAGGTAAACTAGATTTTATTCAAAAACTTCAAGAGAAAAAAGGAAAAGTAATGATGGTTGGCGATGGACTTAATGATGCTGGAGCCCTTATGCAAAGTAATGTAGGAGTTACTGTATCAGAAAATATTAATTCATTTTCTCCTGCTTGTGATGCTATTCTAGATGCTGAAGTTTTCGATGAATTTCCAACATTCATGAAATTAGCTAACCAATCTCGTAAAGTTGTAATTTGGAGTTTTGTAATGTCCTTTATCTATAACTCTATTGGTTTGTACTTTGCAGTTAGTGGATTACTTTCGCCAATAGTTGCGGCCATACTTATGCCTATTAGCTCAATATCTGTAGTAGTATTTGTTACAATTGCAACCAATATTTTGGCTAGGAGAAATGGACTTAATTAGATGATGGATTAAAATAAATAAAAAAAATCTAAAGCCTTGGGCTAAAGCCACAAGCCAGAGATATGTAATCGTAGCTATGCGACTTACGGTATTCTTTAAATTATACCTAAATCGCATAGCGATGATTTATTTTAATTGGAATGATGCTTCAGCTTCATTTCACAGAGGAATTACAACCGTAGTTATATGAATATAATGTATCTTTAAATTACGTATAAATCGCATAGTTACGATTCATTCAAATTAGAGTGATGCTTCATCTTCATTCACATAAAAGCTAGAAAGTATGTCAAATTCTTTTACACAAATATATATCCAAGCTGTTTGGGCTGTTAAGCACAGAAATGCACAGTTAGATAAAAAATGGAGAAAAGAAATGTTTGCAGTAATTGGAAACTTAATTAATGAGACGGGTTGTGAAACTCTCATAATTAATGGAGTAGAAGATCACGTACATTGTTTCTTTAGATTGAAACCAACAATTAGTATTTCAGAATTAATGCAAATTGTTAAGGCTAAATCTTCTAAATGGTTAAATGATTCTGGAAAAATTGATTTCCGATTTGAGTGGCAACGTGGTTATGGAGCTTTCAGCTATGACAAATCTGCTGTTAGTAATGTTTACAACTATATTAAGAATCAAGAGTCTCACCATGAAAATAATAAGTTTATTCCTGAATATAAAAATATTTTAGAAAAATTTGATATTGATTATGATGAAAAATATATTTTCAAAGAACTAGAATAAAAAATCTAAAACCTTGGGCTAAAGCCACAAGGCGAAAATATATAATTGTCGCTATGCGACTTACGGTATTCTTTAAATTATTACAAAGTCGCATAG
>JADGDT010000048.1 GCA_016744755.1 Ichthyobacteriaceae bacterium
AGCAAGAGGATATAGAAATATCAATAATTTTATCAATATGATATACTTTACTTGTGGTAAGCTGAAATTTGATTACCCACTATATTTGACATAGACCCGTATTTTTTATCTCTATCGGGTGATGGAATACTTGCGGATAAAAATATTTTTTTTAGTTTTTTTTCAACCATAACTCTGTATCTGTTATACTAAGTGAATTAATAGGTAAGTTACAATTTAACCAATCCAAATGATCAATCCAGTTTTTTCTTATGTTTCTTTTATCGTAAAGCAAATTTACTTTAGTGGAGGGATCTAGAGTTTGTTTAAATAATTCTGCTTCATGAAATATTTTAGATTGTGGCACTCCAATGTAAGGAATCAAAACACAATAACTTTCTTCTCTGCTAACTACAATTTTATTATCATATCTTAAGTGCATTTTTATATCTAGATTATCGGCATAGGCTTTGAATTCTGATATTATTTTACTTCGCCTTGAAGCAATTGTCCTTGCTCTTAAAGATTCTACGTTTTGAACTATTAAATCTAGTATATCTGAATTAAGCTTACTATTATTTGCATCGTCATAAATATTATTAATAAAATCCAATTTATTTAACATCAATGGAATTGATAGTTTAGTATCATCTTTGCGTTCATGATTTGCCCATATGACCTGTAATATACCTATCGACATAGAATTTGCTTCGGCTAACTCTTGCGTTGTCCATTCACTTTCTCTAAAGTTGGGAGTATCAAGCATAATTACAACATCTGAATCTGTCATTTGGTGCCATAATTCTTCTTGAAAATTATGGGCTTTAGGTACGCTATGGGTATCCAAAAACACATTAAATCCAACACTTTCCAATTTTTCAAATAACTGAATTGCAACAGATTTAGACTCGTCTCTTCTATAAGAAATAAATATTTTTCTAGTGGCTCTCAATAATCCCAACCCTTCTAAAGCTATGGATGCAATACTGTTTATTTCTTCTTCTTTAGTAAGTTCCTTGCCATTTATAGGATGTAGTAGTACAGGTGTTAATTCTTTATATTTATTTAAATTCTCAACTATCGGAAGTATACTTACCGATGCACTAATCAGTGTTTTAAGAAATCCTACATCTTCATCTTTAATATCTTCGCTTCCAAAATATATGCAAAATATAGGAGCATTTCCTTTGTATTCAGTGCTGAAGTTATCTTCATTTATTACCTTAAAAGAATTGGATTTAATCCCTAATTTCTTAATGTTTGTGTTAATGCTTTCAAGTAAAGAATCTCTAAATTGAGATTCTTTACCTAAAATAACTAGCTGATATTTTATATTCATTCTTAATGATTTAGCCAGGTTTCTAATGATGTAATATACCCATTTTCTCTTACATAATATCCTTTAGGAATATAAGAATCATTATCATATTTATTATAACCTGACTGATATTCGATACTAGGGTAAATTTGCATATACTCATTTCCTTTATATTGAAAATCATACCCTCCTTTTTCCTTCATTGGAAGAATTGCTATATTTTTACTGTATTTATGAACATCACCAATACCAAGCTCCCAATTACACCATTTAGATTCAACAGCTTTATCTGTTGCTAGTAATATAAATTTATCTGTTTCTTTAATAACGGTCTTAATCCTATCTGCTGTTTCTCCGGAAGTAGAAGTAGGCATTGAATTATCCATACTATCAATATATACTTTAGCACCTATTGACTCTATAAATCCTAAAACACCTTTTAGTTCTTTTAAGTCCTCGTGTTTATGGGAAATAAATACAGTCGGTTTTGATTCATATATTTTACCTCCGCTTTTGAAACTACGTGTTGCACTGAAGTGCATATTTACTACAGATTCATTAACTGCATTTATATCAAAATCTCCTCTTTCAAAAATCATACTACTTGTTTTTATTTCTTATTTGTATTGCTTCTTCTACCCAAACATCTATATTTTCTTTGATGTAATTGTATACCTTTTTACTATCTTTAAATGGAGGGCTGTAACACTTTGCCACTGAAGACAATCGTTTACTGCTGTTTTCAAACTTAATATGATAGAAAGGATTTGCGCCTTTTTCCCCTTGTTGGCTTTTCCTGTTTAACAAGTTGTGTATATGTATTGCAACAACCCCTTTTTTATCATTCCACGATTTTGCAATCTCATAGTCTATCCATTCTCTACCTGCTGTTTCCTCTCCTACTAATACGATAGTGCATGAGCGACCTTTGAGGTTGTTGTCAATCCAGTTTTGAATTGATTTTTTTCCTTTCTTCTTTACTTCTTCCCATTTATTATCGGAAGTAGGTTCGTTACCTTCAATTTTGCCAATACTCTTTATTTGGGATACTCTCCAGTTGTCAGGTTGGTAGTGGAAGCTGTAAAATACTTTGCGTTTTGCCATGGATTTATTATATTGGGATTAATATTTATCGTTTTTACTACTGTTAGCTTTTGAGTTCATAGGTTGAAGGTTATTCAAATGATCTGTCCCTCCTTTTGATTGTGGTTTTGAATGATCAATATTCCATCCTTTTTCACTGGTTTTTCCATAAGAAGGTTTGTACATCTCATTACCTAGTTTATCTCTACGGTAGAGATCGGGGTCTTTTCCTCTTACCTTTTTACCCTTCTCCCAAACTTGATCTTTTTTTTCTTGGTATTTCATCGTTTTAAATATTAAGGTTTTGTAATCTAATACTTACTATTTCATTAATCATGCCAACAAATATAGATATGTATTATATGTCGTTTTTGTCAAAAAAGTGAAGAATCGTCATGTTTTAAAGCATGTTTTTATGTATTTAGGGCTATTAACTGGCAAAATGGCGTAAAATTGATAAAAGTTAATTTGCATGTTTTTAATGAGATTATTTTTTTTATGTCTTAAAAGGAATTACTCTTCATTTCTATTTATGGTGTCATATTAATTACAGCAAGGCAAACTATTTATCATATTTAATAGTTTTACCAAAAAGACTTTATATCAAAAAAAAGGTGTTTTATTTTCAACATTTTACTATTAATAAATCATAGAAGAGATATAAATAGTAACCTAATGAACAAGTCTAAATAAACCCTCTTTTTTTCTTCTTTCCAAATTCATCTTCATCAAATTCATTATTGAATTTTGTTTTAGAAAAAAAATCAAATTTTCATAAAACATAAAATACGTGTTTGGTATCTGAAATTTGAATAGATATTCAAAATTACAAACCTTTTATTATATTATTTAATTATCTCTTTAGGTCACACCATTTTTTTCACAGATATTAGCATCAAATAGAAAACAAAACATATAGGTAAGATAGATATTACATACATATAATATAGAAAGCGTTAGCTTATTAAGGAATCTTTAAAATCGCCAAAATTTAGTTCCCCTAGAATAAGTAAACGTTCACGCTTGGCGTGGACTGTTTATTTGGGGGACGGGTGTTTGGCGATACCTTAAGATCGATGCTACAGTTCCACGCCTTTTCTTTTTATACAAATCACCAATTTCGGAACTGGATGGTATATACAACAGATTTACTATTATGAAAAGATTATTAGCAACATTAATTGTTTTATTAAGTCCATTATTTGGTCATTCACAGATTGAGTTACCTACAGTTGAAAGTGAGAGTGATTGGGAAAAAGTAATTATTACCAGGAATGTCGATGACATAGATGGATTAGTTAGAGTAGAGACTATAGTTACAGAATCAAAAAAACTATTTGGCAGTCAAAGTAAATTACGAAAAAAAGCAATTGATCAGTTAAAGGTCGAATGTGCAAAAAAAGGTGTTTCTATTGCTCTAATTACTCTTGATAATTTTTCTAATTCACCGATTAACAATGTACAGATAGAGGCTACACTTTATAAGCATGTGGATAAACAGAAACTACAACTTTAATTGAGTTACCAAATATAGAGAATGAAGATGACTGGAATAACGTTATTGTAACTAGAAATCCTGAAGATGTAAAAGGATTAAAAAGAATAAAGACAATCTCTAGTGAAGCTAAGAAATTATTTGGAAGTCAAACGACTCTTAGAAAGAAAGCTATAAAAATTCTAAAGAAAAAAACGGCAAAAGAGAAAGCTCCAATCGTTTTAATAACGCTTGATAATTTTTCAAATTCACCAATCAATAATATTCAAATTGAAGGGGTTGTATATAAACGGTTTTAAATATATGTACTATATTAGATTACTAGTAATTAGTAAATAAACAGGTACTCCATGAAAAAATTATTAATAATATTTTTTTTATTACTATCCCAGTTAGCTCTATTTGCATCAGATACTTATACAGTTACTTCAGGTGGATTGAATGCTAGAAAACATGCAAGTATTAATAGTGAGGTCATTAAGATTTTTCATAAAGATGATACTGTAAAAGGGGTATTGTATAATAAGAAATGGCTGTTGGTTAAAGATGGAGATGAATCTTATTACTTAGGTGTTAAATACTTAAAACAGTCTAAATCTTTGGCAAATGAATATGTAGGTTTACTGATTTTTTTAGGAATTGTTCTGTCATTACTACTACCAAGATTACTCTTGAAAATATTTGATAAAACGATATCTAAATATATTTATTCTACAGAAACAGGAATTATAGCAACAATAATAAATTGTTTAAGTACTCTGTATTTGATTTCTATTCAGATTTTAATAGAAAAATACTAGGGAGGAAATATAGTGATAGAATTATAAATTTATGGTTAGTAAAGGTATTTCAGTTTTTATTGTCGGCAAATATTCTATTGCTAATACTATATTCAGCTTTTTTATGGTATTTTGAAGAGTTGAATAAATTCTCAATTGAAACATATAATAAGAACATCTTCATATTTTTCAATATTATAATAGTTTTAATTTTTTCCTTTTTATTATTAATTGATATTTGGAAAAAGACAAATTATTGGATATTTATTATTTATCCAATAGTGTTTATTGTTGGAGTTTCTATGGTTTATGTATTCCCTGTCTATATATTTTTATTTGTGATAATTAAAATAGTACTATTATTCCTTTTATATATAAAATTAGTCTTTGGGGTATTAGGAGCTGTATTATCAGCTCATTCGAGAAATCCTTTAAAACCCAATATTGATAGAGAAAATGAAGAATATTACCGAAATGTACAATGATTTATAATAAATATGATATGGTTATGGAAGAAAAGACATTTATAGAATTAATTGAGGATCATTTTTTGGATTTACAAATTAAAGAAGGAAAGGTGATTTGTAATAATTTCAATAAAGAAAAGTTGTTAGAAATAGATTTACAAAAATATCTTGATAGGGAAGACTCAACTGATTTTTGGAGGGTTAAAGATAGATTTGTAAGTGATTTCACTAAAAAACTTAAAGTGGTAAATGGAATTACTATTTTAGAACAAGGATCTGATTTGCCTTTTTATGATGATATAAAACATTTAGATAAGGCGGAATGGATAATGAATTATATTATACCTAATAATCCTTCATTTGTTCTTGAATATCTTGAAAATGGTTCATGGATGGATTTAGCGGAACGAATTATAAATATTAATACTGAAGCTATGAAAATTTATAATTCGAACTCTGTTTCTAGGGTTGAAGATGCTAGAGAATATGTCACAAATATTATTCAATGTGGTGAATGTGAAGAGTTAGAACTTCCAATTATAGTTACTGGAGAAATGGAAAAATGGGAGGTTTATAAAACAGCATATGATCATTTACCTATCGGATGGATATAATAATGATTAACCATTGACCAACTATGGATTAAATATTGACTAATAATTGATTAATAGTTGATTAGTGTTTCTCCAGTGAAATAGATTGTACATTTCAAATACATTTTAGGTTAAACAGTAATACTATAGTGCCTTAAAATGAGTAGTCTGTTACTTTTTTATTTATTGTGACTAACCAACGATTAATCAATGATTTATTATTGATTAATTGTTGATTAGCCTTTTTGGGGCTAATATATTTTGTGAAAAGATCATTTTTCTTGGATGCCACATAAAAGGAATTATATTTTAATTGTTCACGACTTAGATTAAGGTCAATACGTATTAATTCATAAATTTGACTATGAATTCGTCCTTTTTCTATTTCAATTGTTATAAAATCAGCATAAAATTCAAACAATAGTTCAAATCTTAATTTCGATCTTCCTTCTTTGAAAATACGTTTCAATTGATTCTTTTTCATCTGGTACTAGTATTAATTGTGATTGATTACATAGAATATCCCGATTGCTTTTTTCTTAGCATATCATCTTCTTCTTCCTCATTATGATTGCTCTTAATTCTTGTAATGAATGGAGATTTATTTAGTTTTTGAGAAACTGGGATAACATTACTTGGTTTAATTAGAGTTTTAGCTGAAACTGTCTTATTAGATCGGATTAAATCAATTTTTTGTTCCATTTGTTTCCAAGCATATTGCTTACCAAGTTGTGAACCTTTAAGTTTTATACCTTTATAAGAAAATGACATTCCAAAAATCCTATCAGTAGTTTTAGATTTATGTAATAGAACGTCTATTCCTTTACCTTTCATTACGCTATTAAAATCTTTTTTAGGATGTATTAAAGCATGATTAATTGCTGAAATGATATGTCTCTTTGCTTCAGCCACACCTTGTCTTTTCTCAGTCTTAAAATTTGAAGGTAGTTTTTCCGCATTTTGTAAATTGTATTTTATTTCTAATTTACGTGCGATATCTTTCTGCTTGTATCTTAAGTACGAATCCTTTACAGCTTTTCCATCCAAATCTATTCTATTAGCAATGATATGAAAATGTTGATGTTGTGTATCATTATGTTTTGCTACTATGAATTGGTTATCTTGTGAAAAACCAATTTCATTTAAGTAATCTTTAGCAATTTTCCCCATAGTCTCATTATCAATGTTATCTTGAAGACTGAATGAAATAGATGTATGCCATACGACTTTAGAAGCTCGTGAGTTAAGGTTTGCTACTCTATTGAATTGTGATGCTAGTTCTGTTGATTTATTGTCTTCCAAAAACAATAGGTTTGATGAAATTAGTTCGGGGTTTTTCGTCATTCCATTATTACTTTCATCAAGAACATAACCAATTGCTCCGACAAATGAAGTGCCTAAGTTTGTATTTATTATCATTTTGTTAAATCCTTTATTACTGACCTTAAAAAATCTATTTCATTACTTGTAAGTTGTTTGTTTTTGTTCAAACGCATAGCGAGTTGATTGAGATTATTTGCTATAGGATACATTATTCTTAATAGTTTAATTTGTTTTGATGTATCACGCATTTTTAATTCTCCTTTTATAGATATTTTACGCATGTATGTTGATATTGGAAAACCTGTTTTCTTTGATTTTTCTAGTATCTTTTCATATTCAAATTCATTAACCATTACGGGTATTCTAAATTTTCTTTTTTCTGGAGCAGATAGTTTTGGCCTCCCTCCTTTTTTTCTGTCATTCATGATATGTTTGTTAAATTTTAGCAAAGCGTATAGAAATTTCAAGTTTGTTTTTATGGACATAAAAACACGCCTTGCTCCCTTACTCATTCCCTTAATAATATCTCTATAATTAGTTCTTAACAACCAATATTCATGTCATTGGATAGGTTTTTGTTTTTTAATAGCAAGTCATTTAAATCTTTATATTTATTATAGATAAATGACATATCTTTTGCTTTTGTAAATTGATGAATAATTTTTTTTGTTGCTAATTTACCTGCAAAATCATTGTCTAGAAATAGAGAAATTTGGGTGTAGTTATTTAATGTTTTATTCAGTTTGTTAATCATACTTAATGAATTCATAATTATAAAATCATTTTTATTTTCTTGTATTGGATTTAACGTTAAGAATGAAAGAAAATCGAAAAATCCTTCAAATACATAAACTGATTTTGAGTTGTTAGAAATTGTGGAAATATCCTTTTTCATGAAAGCTCCCTTATAATATTTGTTTCTTAGTTCTATGCCTCCAGAATCATTTCTAAAGGCGATATAAAAGAAATTTCTATTGTCACCTCTTATTTGATGAAACTCTGAACAATATTTATTTGCTAATTCAACACCAATACCTCTGTTACTGAAGTAGGAGGTAAGTGCTGTATGGGATACCTTATCAAGTTTGATGATTTTATTATTTTTTGTATTAGTCTCTTCAGGTTTATTTTTTTGCTGATGAAAAGAAAAAATAGAATTATCTAAAAATCGTAAAGCTTCTGTTGGCGAAATATTATAATATTTTATTACAAAATCTAGTGTATTTCCTCCGGTACCCTCTCCATGGTCATACCAACAGTTTAGGTGTTTGTCTATCTTGAAGCTAGCAGTACGTTCTTGTCTGAAGGGTGATTTAATCCAAACTTCATTTTTGTTTTCTTTATCAATTCTAATTCCCATCTTTTCGACAACAGTTATAATTGAGATATTACGAGCACTTTCGCAGTTTAACTTTGTATTTTTCATATTATGATTAGTTTCTTATTAAAAAAGGATGAATTGATGAGGATTATGTTTCATCTATTGATAACACTACTATTTTGGAGTCATCAACTATTCATCATTACTATCATCTTTGATGAAATGATGAATGAATTCTTCATCAATAAATATTTTTGATGAATAGTTGATGACATAATGATGACTCTATTTTTATAATAATATTAGTAGTATAGAGTGTTATGGTATTCTAGTTCATCAAATCATCAAAATTTTCTGTTAGAAATTCTTTAGTTATGGTGTAATACCTTCCCTTGTCTCTATTGTCATATATATGACCATCACTTGTAAATGAGTATCTCTTATATGATAGAGAGTTCTTTTCAGGGCTAAGATTCCAGTTTTTAAGGACTTCTCTTAACATAGATTTACTATAATTTATCTTAGACCGAGTTATGAGTGAAGGAAGGTCTTTGATGCAAAACCTTACGATATCAATTACCTGATTATCCATAATTTCTATTATTGAAGATGCAATTTCTAATTCAAGCTCATTCCTATTATTTGCTTTCAAAGCTAGAAGTGCTTTTGTCTCTATTTATTTAGGTTTGAACCACATCCGAGTAGAGTTTTCAGTGTGATATTCTCGATTAATTAGAAAATATAGAAATGCTGGAATTTCACTTATTAGTTTATCAAGAAAGGCTTCATCTTCATTCTCAAAAGGTTTTATTTTTCTAACCCAAAATCTTGTTTCGTTGGGAGATATTTTTACAAATGTTTTTTCATGATTTGAAGCAAGAATGAAAGCTGAAAAAAACTCTATTTCAACTTTGTCTTTACTTTTTGCTTCTGCTTTAAAGAATTTAGAAGTTGAAAGATTTTTTATATATTCTGTATCTGACAACCTATCAAATAAGACTTCCTCAACAGCTATAATTAGCTTCGAAGCCCAATCGGAATTAAAATTACTTCTAAAATCTTCCTTCTTGTTAATTGTCATATTGGATGCATAAATTGCTTTTAGCCAATTTAGAAAAGTTGTTTTTCCAGTTCCCCTTTCATAAGATACGAGGCTTAGAATAGGTAAAATTTGTGTTGGATACTCATAGAGTATTTTTAGGTAGTCTAATCCTAAGTCATAATGTTCTTCAAAAATGTGCTTTACAAATTTCTTTGAAATATCGATATTCCCTTTTTTAGGGGTATAGTTAATTGGTTCATATGTATTATAAAAACCTCTTATATCTCTTTGGTAATTGATATGAGTCGGGATGGAAACAAATCCAATATATCGGGGAATTGCATCGATGAATTTTTGATTCTTGTATCCATGGTCATCTCTTATTGTTTGAATGTTCCAAGGTATTAACTTTTCAAGCACATCCCCTGAAATTAAAGGAATTTTCGATAATCTGAAAAATTGAGTTCCAATTCGCACATATGAATTTTCTTTTTTCATAAGCAAAGTTTTATTGAGAAAACCATATATTTGTGATACAGTTTTCGAGTGAAAAGATTATTTGTATTTAGACGATATGTAGAAGTGTCGTCTTTTTATTTTCTAGAACTACGTAGGTATGAACTGGCTTCTTCTTCCATTTCTAAAGTAGATTTTTGTTCATTCTGAAGTAACCACTTATTAAGTTTTTCTTTATTAAAGAAAATCCTCTTCATTGGCTTTGAAAATGGTATTCTATTTGTAGAAGTTAATTTATACAAAAATGATTTAGATAATCCTGTATATTCAACAGTTTCATCAAATGTTAGTACAGTTTTATTCTGTACCAATAATCGCTCTATGCGATCTAGCTTTGCTTCTATTTGAATTGTGTTCATAATAAATAGTTTTATAATTTATTTAAATGAACAAATGAACATTTGTTAATGATTGAATTCGAAAACAAAGATGTACTAAATGCAAATAACCTTTAATGAAAATCGTAAAAGTCGAGATAATCGATTTTTAAAAAATTATTTTTTCTTCTCAAACTCTTTTTTAATTTTTCCTTTGTAATCAATATATAGGTCATGATCTAACCATGTTTTGTTACCTTTAAATCTTATAGAATTTAGACTAAATCTTTTTCCAAATTCCTCGAGACTATATATTTTTTCAACCTTCCATGCGCGATATAATATCCTGATTAGCTCTTTTGCAGAAGTATTAAATTCAATTATAATATTTTTTCTATTTCCTATTATTTCAACGAAATCATTCTCTAGACAAAAAATATCATGAATAAAGTCGTTAGTATTATCATAACCGTTTATTTTTTTAGTTATATAAAATTCAATTTTATTTGATTTCAAATAATCATATAGCTTTTCGAAAGAGTAAATTGTATTTATTTTTGTTATCTTATTAATTGTATCAACATCTTTTTCAATTTTTTCAAGTTCTTCAATGTATGAATCTAATCTATTATCATAATTATCAATACTATAATCATTTAGTATTGATCTCACGTTAGTTTTTATCCTATTTCTTTCACGAACTATTGTCTTGTTTAAATCTTTAGCTTCAAGATTATCTCTAATTATTGTAGAAATTTTAGGATAAAACTGATCAATTAATTTTTGTTCATCTATATTGAAAGTTCCACTTGAAGAAAATAAAATATTTTTTATTAGTAATAGAATTAGATCATTGTCTAACTTCTCTTTAATAGAATTATTAATTAAGAGATCTATTAGAAATGAATCTTGAAAAAAATACCAATTAAACTTTGCATTAATTTCAATGATAGAGCTTACTATAGCTGATTTAAAATTTAAGGCTAGACTATTTACTACTTCATGTTCTTTGAGGAAAAAACTTTTCTCCTGAGCATATATAGCAAAAACTTCCCATTGTATAATTCTATTAAAATCAATTGATTCTAAAGAATGATTGATGATATTATTTTGAGCTATATATTTTTTTAAAGAGTTTGGTAGTTTTTTTAAATCACTATCATTAATTTTAGATGTAGATATTTTTCCTAAAACATTATAATAAACTTGACGAAAATTATTTGGAAGTATTTTTGGATCTCTGATATGAAATGGGGCTTTGCTTTTTCTATTAAACATTATTATGATATTACAAATATGTACCTTCTAGTTATTTTTAGAAGGTAATATTACATTATAGGAAATTAAAAGAAATAATCATGCCAAACTTTCAAAAACTATATTTTTTTGATTTAATCTAAAGGTTCTAAAAATTTTATATAAGAGGCTCATTTGTTTGTACAAATGTTTGTATAAACTAAAAAAAGGATTTAGCTAAAATCAGCTAAATCCCTTTGTTTACTAGTGGAGAAGATCGGAGTCGAACCGACGACCTCTTGACTGGCAGTCAAGAGGTCGTCGGTTCGACTCCGATCTTCTCCACTAAAGCAAAAAGAAAACCCCTCAGTAATACTGAGGGGTTTTCTTTTTGCTTTTATGCCCCCAATTGTAGTGTTAGCCCAGAAATGGGAAGACTTATGAACAACAGGCTAGGCTGGCTTTTGCTTTTGGGCAAAAGACCAGCATAGCCTGTTTGTGAATAGGATTGCCATTGAGGACTATTAACGGAAAGTGGGAATTGGCACATAATTATCAATGTGCAATTAGCAGTTTTCAATTTTCAGTTATTAATTATTTGTGATGATCTTTGAACCCAACCTGAAATTATCGGGTTCATCATAAATAATATTCTCCTAATCCAAATTAAACCCAACATCAACCTATGAAGTAATCATCCCTAAATTTCTATCTATTTTTTGTAAATCAATAAATCCACTTTCTCTAAAAAGTTCTTTCCCATTTTCGTAAAAAACAACGGTAGGAGATGTCATTATTAATTGTTGAGCGGCTAACTCTCTGTGCTCGTTAACTACAATCTCAGAAAGCTTAACCTTATTGTTTTCAAATATAGACGCTACCTGAGGTTTCATAGTATTACAAACTCCACATTTATGTGAGCTATAATAAACGCCTACAAATTCGTTAGCTTCAAGAAAATTGATGTAATCTTTTTCTAATTCTAATTTATGTAACATAATATTATTTTTATATCTTGATTTTGAGTGTGCAAAATTAACTATAACACTTCTTATTAATGTCTCTTTTATTACTTATGTTTCGACTATACACAAATTAATGATAAACAAATAATTAATATTGATAAATCTAATTCCAAAAATTAATTACAGCTCTATCCTTCATATGTGTGTATCTAATTTAGAATATCCGTCATATTTAGCTCCTGTAGGTAGGTAGGTAGGTAGGTTCGTCTTGGTCTTGCCTACTGCAAGTATTTACACTCATTACGATTATTCCACAGCCTTCGTGGGAGAGCTCTAATTACATTTTTAATACAATAATATTATGAGTAGTGTTAAACTAAGTTAAATAAACCACCCGTAGCCTCAATATATTAGTTACTGCAAAACCTTTTGTTATTTTTGCATCATCAAAAACACAATTATGACAAAGTATTTACTTTCCACTATATTTTTAAGTTTAACGTTAGTTATTAATTCTTTCGCAACTACTATCGACCCTAAAGCTCCAAAAAAAGGTGGAGAAATAAAAGGAACTATAACCGATGCTACAACCTCAAAAAATGTTGAATTTGCATCTGTTGCTCTACTCAATGTAGATACTAAAGAAATTGTTGAAGGAGGTTTGAGTGCCTCTAATGGTTCTTTCAATTTTACCAAAATAAAAAAAGGAACTTACATAATTCAAGTAGATTTTATTGGTTATAAAACATATTCTTCAAAGGAGATATCCATCAATAAAAATAACAAAAATGTAGATCTAGGGATTATTAAACTTCACCATGATATTGCTGTTATTGATGATGTTACTGTTACTGCCGAAAGAACTTACATAGAAAATAAGATAGATAAAAAAGTAGTAAATATTGGCAAGGATTTATTGACAGCGGGTGCTTCTGCCTCTGACATTATGACTAACTTACCTTCGGTAGATGTTGATATTGATGGGAATGTATCGTTGAGAGGCAATGAAAATGTTAGAATTTTAATTGATGGACGACCAACAAATATGTCCTCAGAAGAGCTACTAGCTACTATACCTGCAGAGAACATTGACAAGGTTGAGATAATCACCAATCCATCGGCAAAGTACGATCCAGATGGAATATCTGGAATTTTGAATATCATCCTAAGAAAAAATAAAAAATTAGGGTTCAACGGTAGTGCTTCTGCTGGTATTGGCTCAGCAAGTGATTTTCCAGGAATTAATAAATACAATGGTTCTCTAAACCTAAACTACAACAAAGGCAATTGGAATTTCTTTGCAAATTATGGTTATAAAAATGATGAGAGAGAGTCTGGCGGTGGTTTCACTAGAAAAATTACTGATATAAATGATATAGAAAAAGAGATAAAACAAAAAAGTTCTGGTTATCGAGAGAGAATTACCAATAGTTTGAAAACTGGTTTTGAATATTCTTTTTCAGATAAACACATGCTTGGCTATACAGCTAACCTAAGAAAATCGGATAGGTCTAAATTCGAAGAAATTGAGTACATCACAACGCCTATTGAGTTAAGAGAAACTGACAGAGAGTTTCATCTAACTTCTTTAAGTCACGATATTATTTTTAAACACAAATTAAACGAAGAATCTTTTTATGAGATAAATGCTTATAGAGAAGACTCCAAGAAAGATGCAACAAGTCTTTTTAATTCTGAAAGCAACTCAATCCCTCAACCTAGCGAAAATGATTACAACGTAGGCAACGATGATTTAACGACTTTTCAATTCGATTTAACCAAAGATACTGACAAATACAAATTGGAGTTTGGAGCAAAAGCACATATCAAAAATATAGATTCTGATTATCAATATTATATAAATTCAGATGCTCCCGATCCTAATAGATCTAATCATTTTATTTTTAGCGAACAAATATATTCGGCATACACAAACTACGGCAAAAAATGGGATAAATGGGCTTTACAAGCAGGGTTGAGAGTAGAACAAGCTCTAACAGAATCTAACCTTGTAGGAGAACCTCTGTACGAAAATAATTATTTTAACTTCTATCCTAGCATTTTTGCAACTAGAGAAATTGGAGAGGGGAATGAACTCGGATTTAGTTACAGTAAGAGAGTTTCTCGTCCGTCAACACGTCAACTTAACCCTGCTCAAATGTATTCTGACACGCTGAATATAAGAACAGGTAATCCTTTACTAAACCCTGAATTTACCAACTCATTAGAAACATCTTACACAAGATACTGGAAAGGTGGATCATTTAGCACAGCCATATTTTATAGACATACAACCGATAAAATTCAAAGAATAAAATTGGTTGATGAGAATGGAGTTTCAACAAGTACCTACGACAATATTGCAACTGCGCAGGAAACAGGACTAGAAGCTTCTGTTATGACAAAAATATTTGAATGGTGGAGCATTAATGCTAGTACTAACCTGTATTATTCCAACTTAAATACCGATGACCCTAACTTTAGTAACAATGGAATAAACTGGTTTTCTAAACTTAATAATACATTTAAACTAAGTCCAACTTGGAGTGTGCAAGCATCAGGCATGTACATGGCCGAAAGAGTTATACCTCAAGGACATATAGAACCAATGTACTATACAAATTTAGGGGTAAAGAAAACCATACTCAACAAAAAAGGAACAATTGGTTTTAGGATAAGTGATGTGTTCGACACATTTGATTTCACTTACTACACTAGTGGCGAAGGATTTGAGGAGTTGGGACATAAGACTTGGGAATCGAGAGTAGCATACCTAACTTTTACATATAACTTTGGCGAGTCTATTAAAAAGAAAGAAAGAGGCGAACGAGAAAGTGGTGGCGGAGAAGAATCTGATGCAACTTTTTAGAATAAAAAACATAAATCAATCTTAAAATACTCATAGATAAATTCTTTGAGTATTTTTTTTGTTGATTTAATAAAATCCTAGTATAATTACTAAATTAGCGCTTTAAAAAAAACAAATATGAATATCAAACAACTATTTTTAGTAACAGCAATACAGATGGTATTAACATTTATTTTATTTTTTTCTCAACTACCAGATTTCATACAAGAACTTGTACACGGACCTGAATACTACGATAGTGGCATGTCTAAAGCCTACGGTATAATTTTCAAGGGGGGCGTAATAAACATGTTGGTTTTTAGTTTAGTTTTTATAGGTAAGCGTACTAAACACGAATTAAAATTTATTGTTTTTTCTGAAGTATTTTTGGCTATAATATTTTATAAGAATTACGGAGAAAGTAGTCTAATACTAACTTTTGTGTTTTTGGCTCTTGCTCTAGTTATTTTCTTGTCTAGAATTCCTCTTAGAAATTTTATTACAAAAAAGAAAATACTAGCTTAAAATATGGAATGGTTTTCGTCGTGGTTTGATACACCTTACTATCATCAACTGTATAACAACAGAGATTTTTCGGAGGCAGAAAAATTCATGTCCAATTTATTAGGTCATTTAAAATTAGATTCCAATTCTACAATTTTAGATTTAGCTTGCGGTAAGGGACGACATTCTATTTTCTTAAATAAAAAAGGATTTAATGTAACGGGTGTAGATTTATCTGCCCAAAGTATAGAATATGCTAGTGAATTTAAAAATGATAGATTAAATTTTGCAGTTCACGATATGCGTAAAAATTTAAAAGGTGATTTTGATGCGGTTTTCAACCTATTTACAAGCTTCGGATATTTTGATGATGACAACGATGACATTGAAGTTTTAGAAACCATAAAAAATGCAATGAGACCAAATTCTGTAGCAGTAATTGATTTTATGAATGCAGAAAAAGTTATTAGAAATTTAATTGATTCTGAAGTTCAGAAAAGAGGAACAATTGATTTCAAAATAAGACGTTACGTAGAAGACAATATCATCCATAAGAATATAAAATTTCAAGATAATGGTCTTGATTATGACTTTACCGAAAAGGTAAAAGCAATAAAACTTTCCGATTTCAGAAAATATTTTTCTGAAGTTGGACTAGAATTAAAAGAGACTTTTGGCAACTACAACCTCGATGAGTTTGATGCAAACAGCTCTGACAGATTAATTATGATACTTACAAAATGACATATATAATACTATTTTCGGCAGTAATAATAGGTGTTTTAATTGGCGAATTTATAAAACCACGAAAAACATTAAAACAATTATTTCTAACATTTAGCGGTGCATTTTTACTAGCTATTACAGTTTTCCATTTACTCCCTGGAGTTTATCACAATGGCGGAGAAAAAATTGGTTTTTTCATTATGCTAGGTGTTTTTGTGCAGATACTACTTGAGTTTGTATCTAAAGGGATTGAACATGCACATGAGCCAAATAGCCATGGACACAACCATGCATTTACATTACCCATGTTCATTAGCATTTCTATTCATGCGTTTTTAGAAGGTGCTCCTGTAGCAGACCACGCACATCACCACCATGTAATTCAAGAAATGTCTAACCCTGTACTTATGGGTATTTTCATTCATAAAGTTCCTATTGCATCAATTATTTATGTAGCATTTAGAGAGAATGGATATTCTAAAACTCTATCATTAATACTTATTGCCGTTTTTGGTTTAATGTCGCCTGCTGGTACTTTTCTTGCAAACCACGTACCAAGCATTATTCAATATTCAGCACAAATAAATGCTGTAGTTATTGGAATTTTCCTTCACATTAGTACTACCATTTTATTTGAAAGCTCATCGGGACATAAATTCAATTCAGCAAAATTGATTGTAATTACACTTGCTACTGCATTGGTATATTTTTCTTATTAAGAATTGAAATTCTATATTTAATATAAGCTCACAAATCATTAACTTGTGAGTTAATACAAAATCCATTAGAATGCCAATTAGCAAGAATAAAAAGCCGTTTTTCATACTCCTCTTGGGAGGTATTGCTATGGGTACTGCCAACAAAGTTCCGGGAGTATCTGGTGGAGCAGTTGCTTTTGTAGTAGGATTTTACGAAGAGCTTATTTACTCTTTAAAGAGGTTTAATCGCAAAGCAATTTCATTACTTTTTAATAGAGGATTCAGTAAGTTTTACACTTATGTAAACGGACGTTTTTTGATTGGTATATTTTCAGGAACAATCATCAGCTTCTTTACAGTCTCTAAAGTTCTAGACTTTCTTATCACAAAATTCGAGCTTCAAGTTTGGGCATTTTTCTTTGGATTAATTCTTGGCTCAATTTATTTTATATCAAGAGAATTTAACGATTGGAATATAAAAACTGTCACTAGTTTAGCTATAGGTATTGCCATAGGTGTCTCTTTCTCTTTCATAGGGTCTTCTACAGAAAATGACAATCTGTTATTTGTTTTTTTATGCGGAATAATTAGTATTTCTGGAATGACATTGCCTGGACTATCAGGATCATTTATGCTTATGGTTATTGGCAATTATGTACTACTTATGGTTGACTCTGTAAATGCTTTTTACGAGATTATGACAATGAGTATTTCTATGGATTTCTCTTGGATATACGATGATGAAATAATTAGACTGATAAAGGTTTTAGCTGTTTTTGTAGCAGGGTCTATATTCGGATTAATCTCTTTATCGCACATTCTTGGATATTTATTGAAGAAATATCACCAGCCAGTAATTGCTCAAATTATTGGAATTATTATAGGTAGTCTTGGTGTAGTATGGCCTTGGAAAGATAAAATCTTTATGCGTAATAATGTAGGCGAAATAATGTATTTAAAAAATGGCAAGGAAATTGTAGAATATTACAACGCTTACTTACCAAGTAGCCTAGACACCTCCACAATTATTGCAATACTGATGATTATAATAGGGATAATAGTTGTTATATCACTGGAGAGACTTAAGCCTAGGGTGGACTAAGTTAAGATTAGAAAATAAAAAATATAGAATGCAAATATTATCAAAATTTAAAGAACGTTCATCGCTATATAAAATAGTGGTAATTTTTTTATTTTCTTTATTGCTACTTAACAGTGTAGTTTATTATATCCAGCCCTTTACTTCTAGTTCTATTTTCGAATATTACACTAAAGGATATTTTTCTTTTGTTTCATCTATCCAACATGTTGTTTTTGGGATTGCTCCTATTTCATTTGGAGATATTTTTTACATTTTAATTGCTACTTATTTAATTTTTCAATTTTTGAATTTAATATTTTCATTACTTACAAAAAGATTTAAAAAACTCCCAAACACAATCTTAAATATTACATTTCCTTTATTGTTTATTTGGCTTTTACTAGGCTCTCAATGGAATTGGAACTATTTACAACCAAGCATAGAAGAAAAAATGAATCTAGACACATCGGATATCAAAATTGAAAAACTCGCTAAATTCACTTCCGAATTAATTAAGGAAACAACGAAAAATAAAGAAAGCTCTAACTTTGATATTTTCGATGATAGCACCAATTCTATTATTGACATATCACACCTAGGGTATAAAGTTTTAGCCAAGGAAAATGAGTTTTACAACTACAAATATCCTTCAGTTAAATACTCTTTACTTTCGCCAATTCTACCTTTTATAGGAATTTCGGGCTATTACAATCCATTTACAGCCGAAGCTCAAATAACAAAAGGTATGCCTGTAGTTCTAATTCCTTTTGTTACAAATCACGAAATTGCACACCAATTAGGTATTGCTTCAGAAGCAGAAGCTAATTTTATTGGATATCTTGCATCAATAAACAATCCATTAAGTACTGTTAAATATTCTGGAAACTTAAGATTATTAATATATTGTTTATCTGAACTCAGATATAGGGAATACGAAAATTACGATGTGATTAAAAAAAGCATATCACCAGAGATTAAGAAAGATATTAATGATATATATTCATATTGGAATTCTCATAAAAGTATTTTCAATGAATATCAAAGTATTATTTACGACAAATTCTTAAAAAGCAATAATCAAAAAGATGGTTTAGAGTCTTACAATAAGGTAGTATCTTTAGCTATATTTTATAATCGAAAAAAATAATTTATGAATACAATTACAACTAGAATTTCAACAATATTACTATTATCAATAACTTTAGTCTTCTCTAATTCTACTTTCGGGCAAGTTGAAAATTCAGAAGAGCCAAAAACAATTATTTTCATAGATGACTTTGATACTAACTCCTTATTAGAGCCAAACTACTTTAAATATTTCGAAGAAATTAAAGAAGGAAAACTGCTTGGTGATTTTAATTACAAAAGAGTAAATATTGATTTTGATATTTCAGGGCCAAAAAGCATAAGATCAGTCGATTTAAGTACCCATCCTGATTTTGTGGTGCTTATATTAGGAACTTCTACTACCACATTAAATCCAAACAACAACACCACCACAGGGATTTCACCAACAGATTACAAGAATGAATATGTTGAATTTGTTAGACGTGTTACACCACATGGTTCAACTATTATTGTTGCTTCTCCTCCACCCTATTCCACTAAGTCAAAAGAAGAAGACACTAAGATTATAGAGAATATTAATGCTGTTCAAGATGTTGTTGAATCTAGTAAATATGAAAAGATATACTATATAAAACTGTACAAACACATCTTACGCAACTATCAAGAATCTAATGTAAGCCCGAAACAATTAGCTACTTGGATTACCGAATTAATAAAAAATGATGTTAAGGAATTAAATAAATAATGGTTTTATTAACCCAATACTCCGTTACTTATTTCAGCCAAAATTAAATCAAAAATGCTAAATAGTTGATAGTTAGAACTTTAATGTTTTAGTCTAAAAAACATAAAAAGCTAGTCACCAGCACTTTATGTTTTTTCAATAAAAATTAAAAACTAGACGCTTAATTTACTGATACTAAGAGTGATATGTGAAAAAGTAACGGACTGTTGTTAACCTGTTGTGCCCAATGCAAAGAAACGGCCTCCTAAACTAGAAAATAAATACAAAATATCCACCACAAAAATAGCACATTTGGTTTTTATGAAAATTGATAATAAAATCTAAGATATTGTTGAAAACCAAAAAAGCTATTTTTTCCAACCTTCACAAAAAAATTATACATTTAACGAATAATTTTAACTCCTTAATGTAAATGGGATTATTCCAAATATCTGTATTAAAAAAGTATATAAAATTACAGGACACTAATATTATTGAAAAAGCATATAAAAAGTATGTCAAATATTTTCATAATCCCGAAAGACAACAAAATATTCGTAAAAGTAAGGAGGAACAATTTCAAGAAGGGTTTTTGCGTGAACTTTTTGTTAATGTTCTTGGTTATACTTTGAACCCAGAACCTAAATTTAATTTAACAACCGAACTTAAAAACGAAAAGGGAGCGAAAAAGGCTGACGGAGCAATTTTAAAGAATGGAAAAGCATTAGCCGTAATTGAACTTAAAAGCACCAAAACTAAAAATCTTGAAAGTATAAGACAACAAGCATTTGATTACAAAGCAAACCAAAGTGCCTGTGTTTATGTAATTACTTCAAATTTTGAAAAACTTAGATTTTACATAAATAATGCGGTTGATTTTGAAGAATTTAATTTGTTTACTCTAAACAAAAAACAGTTTGAATTACTATACTTATGTCTACATAAAGAAAATATACTAAATAATATTCCACTTAAAATAAAAACAGATAGTATTGTAGCAGAAGAAAGCATAACAAAAAAGTTCTATTCTGATTATTCTCAATTTAAAAGAGAACTTTTTAGAGATTTGGTTAAACAAAACCTTAAAAATGAAGTATTCAGAACTGAACTTCAAAAGGAGGATATAGTTAAAGCTACAAAGAATATTAAACTTTCGTTGTTTAAAAAATCACAAAAACTAATTGACCGCTTTTTGTTTATATTTTTTGCCGAAGACAAAGGATTATTACCACCAAACTCAACACTTATAATTTTAAACGACTGGGATAAATTAAATGAATTAGATACAGATATTCCACTTTACAATAGATTTAAATTATACTTTAAATATTTAGACGAAGGTAGAAAGGGAACGGATAAAAAAGCAGAAATTTTTGCTTATAATGGAGGATTATTTAAACCAGATACAATTCTTGACAGCTTAATACTAGATAGCCAAATACTTTATAAACACACAAAAACTCTTTCCTATTACGATTTCGAAAGCCAAGTAGGTGTAAATATTCTTGGTCATATTTTTGAAAACTCACTTAACGAAATTGAGAATGTGAATGCCGAAATTGAAGGTAAAGAATTTGACAAGCAAAAAACTAAACGTAAAAAGGATGGAATTTTTTACACCCCAAAATATATTACTAAATACATTGTAGATAATACTGTCAGGAAACTTTGTGAAGATAAAAAACAAGAGTTCGAAATAAAAGAAGAAGAATATCATAAAAGCAGAAAAGGTCGAAAAACCGAAACTTTAAAGAAACTTCAAATAAAACTTGAAGATTATCGCTCTTGGCTTTTAACACTTACAATACTTGATCCTGCTTGTGGATCGGGGGCCTTTTTAAATCAAACATTAGATTTTTTAATTAAGGAACACAACTACATCGACGAACTTGAAACATCGCTTGTTGGTGGAAGTTTAATCTTTCAGAATATTGAAACCACAATACTAGAAAACAATATTTACGGTGTTGACCTAAACGAAGAAAGTGTAGAAATTGCAAAACTTTCGCTTTGGTTACATACTGCACAACCACGCAGAAAACTTAACTCGCTAAACAATAATATTAAATGTGGAAATTCGCTTATTGATAGCAAAGCAGTTGCAGGTGATAAGGCATTTAATTGGCAAGAAGAATTTCCTCATATTTTTACCGAAAAAGACAAAAAAGCATGGCATATAACTACTGCCACTCATAATTCTAGGTACTCGCAACGAATGTTCGATAACCATGTAAAATTAGGGGATGCAGTCTGGATTAACGAAGAGGATGAAATAATAATAACCAAAACTATTGCGGAAATAATAAAAAAAGATAATCTAAACATTATAGAATATAATGTTTGTGGCGATCATATACATCTACTACTGGTATGCGAAGAAAAGGAACTATCTAATATTGTAGGAAAGATAAAGTCTATGACTTCTCGTGCTGTAAATATTGCTTCGGGAAAGACGAAAGTAGCGACTCACGCAACAATGGGGCATGCCCCATTGTCCGCCCCAATGGCGACTACCGCGAGAGGAGAAACGCAGACTAAACTCTGGACGCAAAAATTTGGAAAAAGTGAAATAAAAGACGGAAACTATCTGAATAATGCCATAGAATATATTCGTAATAACCGTGTAAAACACAAACTACCCAAAAGTAAAGAAAT
>JADGDT010000182.1:0-1677 GCA_016744755.1 Ichthyobacteriaceae bacterium
CTTAGCCGAGAATATTAATAGTTTATTTTTCATTTTTTTTCCAACAACCAATCAAATACGTTTTTATGAATTATACCATTTTTGTTCTGAGTGAAAGATTCAGTTGAGAGCAAATATTTAGGATAATTATCTTTAAGGTACTCTAATGGCGCAAATTCTCGTTTTTCAGTTTCAATATTAGATATTTCCCAAGAAACCTGATAGTATTCAATTTCACCTAAACGATTTTTGACTGTAAAATCAATCTCAGCATTACGAAGTCTGCCTGTCCAAATTTTATAGCCCCTTCTTAATAGTTCGAGATATACAATGTTTTCGAGAATATGTCCTCTATCAGATGTTCTCTCTCTCCCTACTAGCACATTTAATAAACCTAGGTCTACAATGTAATATTTTTCTTGGGTTGCAAGCTGCTTTTTCCCTTTAATATCAAAACGATTAACTCTATAAAACACAAAACTTTCGACTAAATAATCAATAAATTTTTCTACTGTGGCATGATGTATACTTTGATTATCTGCTTTTAGTGCTTTTGAAATACTATTTGGAGAAACTTGATTTCCAATATTATTTGCTAAAAATTTGACGACATTACTAAATGCTCTTTTATCATAGATTTTATGTCGTTGTGTTATGTCTTTTTCTATAATTGTATTGTATAATGCTTCGAGATATTCATAAATTTTATCGTAGCCATTTTCTCTAAGTTCTATTCCTTTTGGCAAGGAAGTTTCATTAACAAAATCATAGAATAAGGCTTCATAGTTTAGATATTTGTTGTTTGTATCAATGTTTCTACTTTCTAAATATTCAGCAAAAGAAAACGGGAGTATTGATATTTCAATGTATCGTCCACTTAATAAAGTTGCCAACTCGCTTGAAAGGAGATTTGCATTAGAGCCTGTAATATAGACGTCAACATTTTTGGTTGCATACAAGCCATCAACTAATTTTTCGAAATCGGTAATGTTTTGAATTTCATCAAGAAAAATGTAATTATCTTTATCTGTTTGCAGTTTTGATTTTATTTCAAAATAAATTGAGTCCCAAGTTTTGTTTAAGAAGTTTTCGGGTAATTCAAAATTAAAAAATTGTATTTGTCCTTTCGTTACATTTGATGCAAGTAGGTTTTCTTTAAATATTTCTAAAAGTGTTGACTTCCCAGATCGGCGTAAACCTGTAACTACTTTAATAAGATCCTTATCTTTATAGGCTAATAACTTATTTAAGTATTCTTTTCTTTCAATTAATCTATTCATCATGTAAATATATAATAAAATTATCGAAAGTTATATAAAATACAAGTTTCGATAATTTGTTTCATGCTGTATCTGGATAAAATAATATACTATCTTGCTTTAGAATGTAAGAAAAAGGTATCTGTTAACTATGTGGTAGTCCAAAAGCTTGGTGAACTTCTAGCTTTGAACTTTGAGCTTTGAGCTTTGTATTTTGTTTAGTTGTTTAATTGAGATTTGAATTTGGTAAACTACTCGCTGTTTGTATTTTGTTTAACTGCTTCACTGTATTACTGTTTCACTGTATTACTGTATTACTGTATTACTGTTTCACTGTATTACTGTATTACTGTATTACTGTTTCACTGTATTACTGTATTACTGTTTCACTGTATTACTGTATTACTGTTTCACTGTATTACTGTATTACTGTTTCACT
>JADGDT010000182.1:1777-4422 GCA_016744755.1 Ichthyobacteriaceae bacterium
ACTGTATTACTGTATTACTGTTTCACTGTATTACTGTATTACTGTTTCACTGTATTACTGTATTACTGTTTCACTGTATTACTGTATTACTGTTTCACTGTATTACTGTTTCACTGTATTACTGCTTTACTGTATTACTATTTTAAACAATATTTAGTTTGTAATGTGCTTTGCGTTAGGGATAGAGGCGACATCCTTTTTTATGGTTACTGAGCGTAGTCGAAGGATCTAGAAAAAAGATATAGCCGATAGCCCGACCCGAAGTTTTTACGTAGGGGAACGCCCTAATCGTGATGGTCGTGATAAGTGTGAAATCGTGATGAGCTTGATGGTGGTGATGTTCGTAAGTCTAAAAACTTAATAATTTGCTTTTTTTATAAAGTAACCACCTATTTTTTTACTGCCCCTGCGTTCTATTGAATTATTTTTCAAGAAAATTCTAATATATTTATCTATAGTACTAAACGGAATATTCAACTTTACTGAAAGTTCTTTTGCCTTAATGCCTGGTTCACTTATAATTCTATCAAAAACAACTTTTTGTCTTTTATTTTTCTCTAATTTATTAATAGAATTATCGTCTAACAGAATTTTCATTTGTTGAATGGCAATTTTAATTTCAATATCTAATTGGGATTAATAGTCATGCTGTTTTATAAAAGAAAGAGGTGTAGTTATATTTAGCGATGATTTAGAAAAGTCTTTTGTATTAAAGGTCATTATAGTGTCAATATTATTTGAGATTGCTGTATTGTTAATTAGGGCATCTTCGAAATCTTTAAATCCTGATGTTAAAGAGTTTTCGATTGCACTTCCTTTTAGCACTATTGTTTTAGTATATTTGAGCAGAGTTGAGATTTTTTGTTTTACAACAGAGTCTTTTATTTTCATAGAAGAATTTAATATGTAGTAAATAGTATCTATAGAGCAAGAAGGTATAAAAATATCAATATTTTCTTTTAATAAGATTGTGAATAATTGTTTTTTTTGATATACTGATAATTTTCTATCAACCAATAAATCAATACATACATTTGTATCTAATAATATTCTAGTATATGATTTTTTCATCGTACATCTTATTTCTTAGTTCTTTATAAGATTTTTCTTTATACTCTTTTTTTATTACAATTCCGTTGAGCAACTTATCCAAATCTTCAGGTAAATGGGATTCTCTTTTAGAACTACTAGATTCAAGTAGTTCCTTAAAATAATTCTCTACAATTGTAGATACTGTAATTCCATTTTCGAGGGCATATTTTTTTATACGCTCTTTTAATGTTATATCGTGTATACTTAATGTTATCTTGTCTATCATACCATTGTTATTTTATATTTATACGTACAAATGTAATGAATTTATATTATTAAGTTGTTTTTTGTGTAGTTGATATTTGATACCAAAATTTAATTAAACTACTCGCTGTTTTGTATTTTGTTTAACTGTTTCCCCGATAGCTATCGGGGTGAGACTTGAATTTAGTAAACTTCCAACTTTTCACTTTGAGCTTTTTCTAATATACTACTGCGTACCGTTTTTATTCTTTTAGCTTCTTTGCTATTAATTTTTCATTGGGGAAATAGCTTTTAAGTTCTTTAGGTAGATCCTTTGTTAATCTATATTCTGCTACACCGATGGGTTTATTTGCTATTCTTAGAGAATATTCGAGTTCTAATGAATCTTTTTCGGCACATAATAAGATCCCAATTGACGGATTTTCATATTCAGAGCGTTCTGTACTGTCTAAAACCTCTAAGTAGAAATTTTAGAATCAGCCTCACCTTTACTTATTTTTTCTAGTAATATTATTCTATCCATAACTTCTTCTACAGAAAATTCGTTAGGCATAGAGTTTATAGATGTTAGAAGGTTATCTTTTGTTATCAAAATTTTTTTATTTAAAGGTAATGTGAATTATTGCTTCTTTCAATTTTTAATTAAAGTATTTATAGACAACGGTAATATTGTTACTTTGGATTGTCTTCGTCTGCAAATTACACATAATTACTTTTGGTTGATTGTAAAATAGTGATAAATGTGAGGTTGTGGTTTTGTTTAACTGCTTCACTGTTTTGTTTAACTGTTTCCCCGATAGCTATCGGGGGATTAACTGTTTAATTGAGACTTGAGACCAAAGTTTGGTTAAACTACTCGCTGCTTGTATTTTGTTTAATTGTTTAATTGATTAACTGTTTAATTGAGACTTGAATTTGGTAAACTTCGAGCTTTTTACTTTGAGCTTATTTTAACTTTTAACTTTTAACTTTTAACTTTTCACTTTCAACTTTCAACTTTTTACTTTAAACCCCGTGACTTTTTACGTCTCTATTTTAATTTGTCGATTTCAGTTTCTGTTAATCCTGTTGATTTCATTATTATTTTTATATTAACTCCATTCTCTAATAAATTTTTTGCAACTTCTATCTTGCCTTCTATCTTGCCTTCTATCTTGCCTTCTATCTTGCCTTCTATCTTGCCTTCTATCTTGCCTTCTACCTTGCCTTTTATCTCTCCTTCTTCTCTTGCTGTGTCTAATGAGTTTTTTATATCTCTGTAATATTTTAAACTATCTTCGTAATCTTGATATTCTTTTCTGCTGAATTTTGCTATTTCTGCTGTTTCAAATAGTTTTAAGAATATATTT
>JADGDT010000183.1 GCA_016744755.1 Ichthyobacteriaceae bacterium
TGTCTTTGTTTTTCCATCTGGAATAATACTTTTTAGAATTCTTCTGTTTTTACGAAGAATATTATTTGTGTTTCTCACGAAATTATTTTCATCGCTATTCAACTTATTGTTATAGGAGTTTCTACAAGCATCAGAACAAAACTTTTTATCTGACCTTCCCACAAACTCTTCTCCACACTCTAAACACTTTTTTTTATCCATTTATTTGTTCTTTATAAGTATTTATTAAATTCAATTACAACCCCTGTATTGATTGATAAATGTAGTGAATTATTTCCAATTACAAACGACTACAAGTAACTATAAACGAATCTAAATAACTAACAACCGAATAATATTTGATGACCGTTGCATCTTTGTACCATAGAAATACATAAAGTAAACAATGCAATTATTAATTATTAAATTCAACATTATGAACTCATTAAAAAACAAAGTAACGTTAATTGGAAATTTAGGATCTAATCCAGAGGTAAGAGATTTTGACAACAATAAACTAGCAAAATTCTCTTTGGCAACAAACGAAGTTTACAAAGATAAAGATGGCAAGAAAGTAGAAAATACTGAATGGCATAGTATTGTTGCCTGGGGTGGATTAGCAACGATAGCTCAAAACTATTTACAAAAAGGTAAGCAGGTAGCAGTAGAAGGTAAAATATGCTATAAACAATATGATAAAGATGGACAGAAGCATTACTACACCGAAATACATGCTTATGATATTGTTTTGCTAGGCGGGACTAACACTCAAGCACAAAGCTAGATTTATCAATCACTAAATCAAAAAAAAGCCTGTTTCAGTAATGAAACAGGCTTTTGTATTTATTAATTTAACTTAACTATTACTCATAGTCAAGTGTAATAGATGATTTAGTTACAACCCAAATACCATCAGTGAGAATAAATGCTATTTTTTCTGTATTTGTTCCATTATCATAATACTGGAAACTAACAATAACCTCAGTCTCTTCCACGTTTAAATCAACATAGTTTGTAACTAATATTGTTTGAATCTTAGCCACAAGAATATTATCAACAGTTGTTCCTTCTGGGAACTCGCCAGCTTCATTATCGTAATATGCAAAGTTGTCGTATTTACCACTGTCAACTAACTCATAATCATCGTGAGTCATTGTGATAGGTGTAGCTTTAGAAACTTTCCAAATACCATCAGTATATTTGAATTTACTCTTGTATCTAACAGTTGTGTTTAATGGAGCTGTTTGTATCCATTCAGAACCATTGAAAGTGTATTCATTAGCTCTGTATTCACTTTTATATTCCCCATCAATCTTACCTAAGAAATAGTAATATATAATGTTTACAGCCTCTCCTACTTGTCCAAAAGGATACCTACTAGATATAAATTGAGGAAGATAATTTTCTGGAGGAACAGATGAAGAAAAATTATTATGTCCACCTGGCTCACCCATTGATTGGTAATCATCATCCGTTAATTTATACACTTCAACATTAGGATCGCTATGTATTACCCATGTACCGCTTTTAAAAGCATAAACTACTTTTTTAGTACTAGTCCCATTATCATAGTACTCATATTCAACTTCAACTCTATCTCCTTCTACTGCATCAGGTCTATTAGCTTTTAAAATAAAGTCAATTTTAGCATCTAATATGTTATCAACTGGAGTTCCTACAGGAAACTCTCCCGCTTTATTATCGTAGTAAGCAAAGTTGTCATGTTCTCCACTACCAACAGACTCATAATCATCATGGTTAACTACATACTGGTCTGCTACAATTACGTCTGGCTCTGCTACAACAACTCCAAGGTTATACTCAATTTCTGTTATTTTACCTTCGGTATGCTTATTAGCTCTTGGGTAAGTAACAGTCATGTACTCTGCTAACTCAACTTCTGCAATTTCAAGAGTTGCATAAGTACTATCAAGAGATAGTGCTTCTGGTATAGCATCATTTTCAGTTTGTAATTTAACATCAATTTCAAGCTGATCGTGAATATCTTCGTAAGGGTTACATGCAGAGAATAATAAGCTTAATCCCAAGAACCCATTTAATATTAATTTTTTCATATCTATTTTATTTCTTAAAAATTAAAACTTAACTCTCATTCCTATAGAATATGTACGACCTAAACCGTAGTAAACTGTAGAAGATTCCCAATCGTGGTTTGTACCATCAAATCCATCAGAAACGTACTCGCTATTAAATAAGTTGTTAACGTTAGCAATAAGCATAGCATCTACTTTTCCAATTTTAAAGTCGTATTTCGCATTAAAATCAAATAAGTTGTAATCTTGCATTTTCCAAGGATCAATTCCTTTTTCAGTTTCGTCGTCTCTTCTTAAAGGATCGAAATCAGCATAAAGATTTCCGAAAAAATTCCAATCTGCTCCAATCTTAAGTCCATCAAACAATTCGTAATCTAAACCTAAAGCAGTAGTTGTTTGAGCTGAATTACCAACTTTTAGTCCACCTATGTAAAGATCTACAGTACCTATATTATTATTATTATCATCAATAATAGGGACATCAAGTATATCATTTTCCCATTTCCAGTTACCTACAGATGCCATACCTGTAATAGTTAACCTATCAGTAGCTTGGTATCTGAAATCAGCTTCAATACCCATGTGTATAGCATTTACTCCTGTTATGTTAGCAGAACCGAAAACGTCTTCTCCTGTATTAGGGTCTTCTGTTTGGAAAGTTTTTACCATTGATTTATCTTTCCATGTAGTCCAATAAACATTAGTGTTAAATGCAAACTTAGAGTAACGTGCACCATAACCTGCTTCAACACTGAAAACTTTCTCAGTTTCTGCCGCTCCATTTACTTCATCATTTTTATTAGTAGGGAATACAGCCTTAAAGAAAGGTGCTCTTTCGAAATAACCTGAATTAAAGAAAACATTATGGTTATCAGTTAAGTTATAGTTTGCACCACCTTTAACCATATAACCTAAGAAATTATACGCATCGGTAGTTTGTGCAGGATCACTATCTAGCATTTGGAAATAATCTACTCTTTTATAAGATGTTTGAGAAACTGAACCAGATAAGAAAGCAGATAATTTATCTTTTGAATATTCTACTTGACCAAAAGCACCTGCATATATAACTTGACCATCATTATTGTAAGCAATTTTATCTCCAACTTGAGTTTTTCTATTAGGGTTATTTACATCACTATCGTCAAGGTAAAAAGATCCACCTAATAAATCAGATACCTCTCTAAAGTGAGAGCCAATATAATACCTAGAGTCAAGTCCAACAGAATATGTAATATTTTCAGTTGCTTCTTTTTCGTAAACAGATAAAATACCGTACCATTTATGGTCGTTTCTTGACGCTCTTAGTATAGATACAGAACCTCCTTCGCCATTACTTATATTAGCATCACGAGCACTCTCGTAATCAACTTGTCCATCGGTAGTTTTATCAATAGATGTACCTAAAGGACCTGTTCCTCCACCTGTACCATAAGATACGTAAGCAGCCGTAGAAAGATTAGCTGTTTCACTAATAGTCCAATACCAATTTAAAGATACCTGAGGCTTGTGGTAGAAATTTCTTCTTTCGTTAACCATTTGTCCATCAAGGTAACCATAGTTAGGGTTATAGTTAATTCCAGAAGCATGTTTTTTATACTCCTCCATTTTTAACCTGTCGTAACGCTGCCCGTGTTGTTGAGGAGCTCCAAATGCAGTAAATGAAATAATATGATCATCTCCTATTTTCTTAGATACATTTAAGAAGTAAGAATAAGCTTTATGCCAAGTACCATCTACTAAACCATTTCCTTCATCCATAGCTCCAGATGCACTAACAGCCCATCCATTTTCCATAAGACCAGTAGATAAAGTTAAACCAACTTTTCTTCTGCCACTATTTCCAATACCTGTATAAATTGAACCTCCTTTTTTAGCATTAGTAGTATTTGTAAGTATGTTTATTGTACCACCAATAGAAGGGACAGCTACTTTAGAAGCTCCTAAACCACGTTGTACTTGCATTGATCTGGTAACATCAGACAATCCTGCCCAGTTACTCCAATATACACGACCATTCTCCATATCGTTTACAGGAATACCATTAATCATAACAGCAACGTTTTCAGAGTTAAATCCACGTAAGTTAATACGAGAATCTCCATAACCACCACCTTGCTTAGTAGCATAAACACCAGGAGTAGATTTTAAAATCTCAGGAAACTCTTGAGCTCCTAATTTTTCTTGAATCGTAGCAGGTGTAATTGACGATACTGCCACAGGTGTTTTTCTATCTACAGCAACACTTGCAATAAGTTGAATCTCTTGTAATCCAACAGCATCAGCATTCATTACTATTCTACCTAGGTCAATTGTTTGACCATCTACAACAGTAATTGATTTCTCAATATTAGTA
>JADGDT010000049.1 GCA_016744755.1 Ichthyobacteriaceae bacterium
ATGTTAGTGATTGTGTAATTGAAATCAGAACATCGAAACTACCCGATCCAAAAGAGGTTGGCAATTCAGGAAGTTTCTTTAAAAATCCTGTAATTTCATCTGAAGCATTTCGTCTAATAAAACAAAAATATCCCGATGCTCCATCCTACACTTTGGAAAATGGCTATGAAAAAGTACCTGCTGGCTGGTTGATAGAAAAATCAGGTTGGAAAGGATACAGAAAAGGTGATGCAGGAGTTCACAAAAATCAAGCTTTGGTTTTGGTAAATTATGGCAATGCATCAGGAAAAGATATTTTGGATTTAGCCAATGAGATTAGAAGCGATATTTCTGATAAATTTGGAGTTGATTTAGAGATAGAGGTCAATATTATTTAGACCTTAATCGAAATGATAGTCGTAGGTCTAAAAATACTACGAGGTCTGTGAAACAATTAATTCATTATAACATTAAACCTTTAGCCTTTTTAAAAAAAAGAATTAAATTTGCCGTTCAATAAACTTAAGACATGGTAACACTAAAATTATTTTTAATAGTATTTGTTTTGTTAGGTATTGGTTTCATTGGTTTGGCCATAAAAATTTGGGCTAAAACTGATGGTAAATTCGATGGCACTTGTGCTTCACAAAATCCAACAATAAATCCTGAGGGAGATTCATGTAGTTTTTGCGGTAGAGTTCCTGATGAGCTTCACACTTGCGAACGTACAAAAGTGAATAACTTTGTAAATAAATTTAAAACTAGTAAAACTGTTTCCTAATCTCTATTAAATGGCAATTGAGGAAACCCTTTTATATTTTTTCTATTTAGTATCAGCAATACATTTTAGTTTCCTGATGGTACAATGGAAATTTATTACAGCTACAGAAACAGCATCAAAAAATACTACTGATGCTGTTTCTGTTGTTATATGTGCAAAAAACGAAGAACAAACTCTTCCAAACCTCCTCTCATCTTTAAACAAACAAAACTACAACAACTTCGAAATTGTATTGGTAAATGATTCTTCTACAGACAAAACATTAGAGATAATGGAATCTTTTGTTGAAAGAAATTCTAATGCTGTTTTAGTAAATGTTATAGAAAACGATAGATTTTGGAGAGGTAAAAAGTTTGCCCTAACAATGGGTATAAAAAAAGCTAAAAATAACTTCCTAGTTTTCACAGATGCTGATTGTTCGCTAGTTTCTAACGATTGGATTTCTACGATAATGAATTCCTACAAACCAGAAACAGAAATAGTTTTAGGTTATGGAGCGTACAAAAAAACAGGTGGGTTGCTAAACAAACTAGTCCGTTTTGAAACTGTACTAACAGCATCAAACTACTTTTCCTTTGCTAAACTATTTACTCCATACATGGGCGTTGGTAGAAATTTGTCTTACAAAAAAGATTTATTTTTCGATGCAAATGGGTTCTACGGACACATGGATGTAGCATCAGGAGACGACGATTTATTTATCAACAAAAATGCTACAAAAAAAAATACTGAAATATATTTTTCTGAAAACTCATTCACGGTTTCCGAAGCACCAAGCAAATGGAAAGAATGGTTTATTCAGAAAAGAAGACACTACTCTACATCTAGCTATTATTCTAAAAAAACTAAAGTACTACTCGGCTTACAAGGCTTGAGTCATTTATTATTTTTCGCGACCCTAATATCTTTATTAATTTTAGGAATACAACCAATAATAGTTTTATCAATATTTGCAATCAGAACAATACTGTACACTATAACCATAGGTTTATCATCTGCAAAACTTAAAGAGAAAGATTTAATATTATTTGTACCTTTCCTTGATGTAATCCTAATTAGTTTACAAATAGTCATTCTAATTTCGAATAAAATAACATATCCAAAACGTTGGCACTAGATAAACAAACAAAAACAACCATCCTTATTAAAGGGGCATTGAAAGGAAGTCAGAAAGCATTTTCTGATTTAATGGAATTGTATTGGAGTGATGTTGTTAAATCTCTAAAGTCGAAAAATGCGCCAGATAATGTTGTAGAAGATATTGCACTAATTGCTTTCACCAAAGCTTTTGACAAGTTAGATACATACAACAACGAATTTGTTTTTAGAACTTGGCTTTCTACAATAGCCAACAACACTCTAATCGACTATTTTAGAAAACAAAAAAACACTACAATATCTATAGATGAGGTTTTTACTGATGAGTCTGGAAATGATTTTAAAATGGATTTTAAGTCTAAAACACTTTCTCCAGAAGAAGAACTTATAGAAAATCAAGAAGATACAGAAGTAAAGAAATTAATAAATCTTCTACCAGAAAATTATTCCGAAATATTAAACCTTAGATACCTAGAACATTGTAGCTACAAAGAAATTTCAGAAGAATTAAAAATACCTATAAGTAATGTTAAGATAAGAATATTGAGAGGACGTAAACTACTAGTAGAAACAATTGAGAAAAATAGCGAATTGAGAAACTAGAGTAGATATTTTCCATGATATTTCTCCATTACGCTACGCTGCAGTCGAAATGACTATATACTCAACAACTAAACAAATCATAAATACATAACATTAAAAAAAATACTATCTTCGATAAAAGATTAATCACTATTTATGCTTGCAGTAAAATCAAATAATTTCATTTCAAAACTATTGTTTCTAGCATTAGTATGGCTGATTCCGTCTAATATTTACTCACAAGAAAACAATAACGAAGAAAAGAATAATGGCGTAGAACTACGTGGTATTATTTACACGCAACAATTTCAAGCAGGTTTATCGTTAAACACAAATGGGTATTCGCTAAACGCTAGACGAAGTTGGTCGCCAACAGCATTTTTTGAAAGAGGATACGAAATAGATCTTGCAATTATCCGACATCCCAAAGAAGTAAATGATTATAACTACTACTACATTGGGGGAAATTCTTATGCTTATGGTAAATTAAATTCTCTTTACACCATGAGATTTGGCTTTGGTGAAAAACACGAAATAGCTGAAAAAATTGATGTTGGTTCTGTAGAAATAAACTATTTCTACTATGGCGGTGTATCCTTAGGAGGAGTAAAACCTGTGTATCTTGAAGTTAATACTGCACCAATAAGTAGCGGTTTTGTAGATATAAGTACTGAGAGGTACGATCCAAATAAGCACAACCTAGGCAATATAGTAGGTGGAGTTCCTTTTACAAAAGGTTTCTCAGAAATGAAGTTTTACCCAGGAATTTATGCTAAATTTGGCATCGATTTCGACTACAAGATTTCCACTCAAAAGATTGGGACTTTAGAGACAGGAATAGTAGTCGATTATTATTTTAAGGAAGTACCAATTATGGCTGAGACTAAAAACTATAGCTACTTTTTGGCTTTCTATTTAAGTATTAACTTTGGAAAAAAGTGGAATTAGTAAAAAAGATGGAAGAGATAAAACAACCAATCAGAAAGCCGAAATGGCTAAAAGTAAAACTACCTACAGGAAAAAAATACAGAGAATTACGCACATTAGTTGACGAAAAGAAATTACACACAATTTGCGAAAGTGGAAATTGCCCAAATATGGGTGAATGTTGGAACGATGGTACTGCAACGTTTATGATACTTGGAAACATCTGTACTAGATCTTGTGGATTTTGTGCTGTTGCAACAGGTAAACCTTTACCTGCCGATTTGGAAGAGCCACAAAGAGTAGCCGATTCTATAAAGGCAATGAAAATAAAGCACGCCGTAATTACATCTGTCGACAGAGATGATTTAGCTGATGGAGGTTCAACAATTTGGGCAGACACTGTTAAGGCTATCAGAAAAACATCGCCAGGAACTACAATGGAAACATTAATTCCTGATTTCAAGATGCATAAAGACGAGCTAGACAGAATTATTGAAGTTGCACCTGATGTAGTTTCTCACAATTTAGAAACTGTTCGCAGGCTTACAAAAGAAGTTAGAATTCAAGCTAAATACGATAGAAGTCTTGAAGTTTTGCTTTACTTAAAAGAACAAGGTTTACGCAGAACTAAGTCTGGTATTATGCTAGGATTAGGAGAAACAGAAGAGGAAGTTATACAAACAATGAAGGATTTAGTAGCTTCCAAAGTTGACATTCTTACAATTGGTCAGTACCTACAACCTTCGCCAAAGCACCTTGCAGTTGTTGATTATCCAACGCCCGAAACTTACGATAAATACAGAGTTATAGGTTTAGAATTAGGGTTTAAATTTGTACAATCCAGTCCTCTAACAAGGTCGTCATATCACGCACAAGATCATCTTTTCTAGGATGAAAAAAGATATATTCTTTAAACCGTTCTATTTTTAGAGCGGTTTTTTTATTGCTATTATTTGGGCAGTTCAGTGGTATGTACACTTTAGGAGTACATATACAGTTAATACAACTAAAAGTACTCAGAACTAAACCCCTTTAAAAATACATAGCATGAAACTTAAACTCTCCTTTGGTGTTGTACTCTACAGCTGGAAATGGAATTTTGATAACATTTATTACATCAAAAAAGCTATTCCAAAATGCAGAACCTGTATTTATATTTGAAAGCTTCAGATCAAAACTTAAAATAAATTTTCTATATCTACCATCTCCATCTTCAGGAGGTAATGCTGTTAGCATTCCTTCTGCTCCATAACCTGCCGAAACACTTAACCACTTCGGAAACCTACTATCTTTTGCAAAAGACCACGGATTTACAGAAAGCCAATATGTCTGCCCGTTATAATCTTTTAACAATGATTCTAAGGCTGTACTTCCCAAAGTTTCTGGGTTCTGTTCAGCGTAATAAGTAGGGTGATAAGAAAATTTCATTTCAATACGTTGCTCGTGCCACAATAATTCTTGTCCAATCAGTATGGCTGTACCCGAAGTATTTGCAATTACATCGCCCCACGATGCTCCCCATTCCGCAGAAAAACCATCTAAAACCTCAACAGCTGTTAAGAACATTAAACCTACACTACCTCCGTACCAAATGGCGTTTTTTTTGCTCATACCCGACCATCTGAAAGATTTCATCCCGAGGCTACCCATGTAGTAAGCTGTAGTTGCATGGCCTACTTTATCCATTTGCAACCAATTAGAATTGTCGTTTATAAAATGAAAACTACTTCTAGGATAATCCTTGTACCAAAGTTCGTTAAGACCAACTATCGTTAAAGCGCCTATTCCAACAGTACTACCTACTACAAGGTTTCTTCGTGGTAAATTTAAAGTATCTGATTTTTCGAAAAAGCTTTGAGCCGAAATATTAAACGAAACTAGAATAGTCGCCAAAAGAGGTAATATCCTAGTAAAGCTTTTCACTATTTCTTGATATTTTGTTTGTTAAGCCAAGCTTGATATTTTTTTGCATTAATATTGTGCTGACGTAAACTCTTTGAGAAAACGTTGTAACCAGGATTATCAACAGATGCATTCATGTAGAAATATGAATTTTTCTCGTAATGAAGTACAGCATCAATTGCGTCTATTTCTGGGATTGAAATTGGACCAGGAGGTAACCCACTATTTTTATACGTATTGTATGGTGTTACCATTTGAAGATCTTCGTACAACAATCTATTTCTTTTAATTGTAAAATTAGATTCTTTCTCAATTGCATAAAGTACAGTTGGACATGATTCCATTCTCCAATTATTATTTAATCTATTCATGTACAATCCTGCAATTACTTTTCTCTCACTCTTTTTAGCTGTTTCTTTCTGAACTATCGAAGCTAAAATACTAACCTCCATTGGAGTTAATTTTATTTGCTTTGCCCTATCTATTCTCTTCTTAGTCCAGAATTTACGGTACTCTTTTAGCATTCTATTAACAAAAGTCTCTGCCGAAGTATTCCAATAAACATTATATGTATTTGGTATAAAAATAGCAGGAACACTCTCTTTTGTGAAGCTGTTAGTTTTAAGAAAATCAGCATTATAAACATATTCTAGTATTTCTAGCGAATCAGCAGATATTTGCTTGCTCACTTTACCAGCCATATCCTCTATAGAATTAGCATAGTTAAAAACTAACTTTACTTCAGATTGATTTCCCAACCTCAAAAAATTTACCAATTCTACATTTGACCAATTATTCTTAATCTCGTATTTTCCCGACTTAATCAATTTAGGGTATTTTTTTAACTCAGCAACTTGTTTGAAAGATGAAACACTTCCCAAGTATGGTTTTAAAGAATCTACTACCTCTTCAAAATTAGCATTAGAACTAATATATACAAAAGCTTTATCCGATCCGTTAATTTCAACATTAGGCATGTAAAGTCTGTTGTAGAAATATGCTCCAACTCCCAATCCTAAAACAAATAGTATTCCTGTTATAGTTAATGTTTTTTTCATTTCTTTTTTTGAATTATTATATACAAATATACATTTTCTCTCAATGCCTCTACTAAACTAATCTAATACTAGATATATATTTTGATAAAGCAACTACTCATCAGTAAATCAGCGAATTGGACATTGTTTTTTCACAAAATATATAAGGTAACATTAATTTTGTGACAGATTTAAATATTAAAGATACCATACATGATAAAATTTTATTCGAAAATAAAAGATATTGTAAATAAAATTATCCAAACAGTACCTCATTATAAGTTTCAAAGAAAAAGAAAAATTATGGGATTGTTGGATGATTTATGTTTTGTACGCTCAGAATTAGATATTGAGATATTGAATTACTCAAATAAAGTTGAGAATTTATTAATTATATACAAATCTATAGTACATGCTATACCTATTAATCAAAATAGTATATACATACTATTAAAGTTTCAAAGTGAAATTAATAATACATCTAAAAGAGTGAATTATCTTTTATCTGAAAATTTTTCAACTATAAATAGTATCATAAAATTAAACAAATATAATTACATAAAAAATTCTGATATAGAAACAGTTTTTTTTGTATCTAGAAACAAAATAGAAATAATTAATAAAACATTTAACGAATTATCAAAGAAGATAACTATGTTAGATTCATTAGAAACTCCATAGTATCTACGCCATCGGCATATTCCCATAAATTTGGATGCTGAGAATCTCCAAATTTAACTTCTCCCTCTATCCAATTATTATTACCTACAACGCATTGTATTTTTTCTTCGTCTAATACCAATTTATTTTTCAATATTTCGGCATCGTCGTAATATTCGTAAAACATGGTTGCAATTGGACTACCGTAACTATCGTCTTCTTTCAACATGAAAAATCCATTCTCTACTATCTGAAATTCACTCATCAAATACACTGCCTTGTTGTAGTCGTAATTATTGGCATACTTAGCGTGGTTGACAATATCTTTGAATTGGTAAATAGCATTAAAAACATTGTCAAAATCATAATTACGAGGAACCAACAATTTTGAAACACTTCTACAACCCAATCCAAAATATCTGAAAATATCTTCACCTAAAGATTCTAATTCCTCTTCGGTTTCATTACCTGTAAGTACTGCTACAGAATTTCTATTCTGACGAATAATAGAAGGATATCCTTTGAAATAATGATTAAAATAACGAGCTGTATTATTACTACCTGTTGCAATTACAGCGTCAAAACCTTCAAGTTTATCGCTTGTGAAGGTTATTTTCCCTTCAAACTCTGGTTCTACATCTTTTAGAAAAGAAGCAATAATTGGGAAAAACTGTTTGTCGTTTGACGATAACTTAGCAATAACGCTATGGCCACTCATCAATACAGTCAAAAAATCATGGAATCCAACTAAAGGAATATTTCCAGCCATTATTAAACCAATAATCTTGGGAGACACAATTTCTTTGGGATATTCCGATATCCACTTAGTAAGGTTTTCTGTGGTCAACAAAGACGACCATTCTTCAAAAGCAAACAGAACATTATCTTTTGTAAACCAACCATTGTAGTGAATTGCCCTATTAACTTGAGATTCAAATTCATCAAAATATTTTTCGTTTTCCGATAAATTTTTCTTTTCTATTCCAGTTCTTTTAAACTGTTCTAAAAATTTACCCAATTTGGCAAATGCTTCTATGCGTTTGGTTATGTTCATATCTATAATTGATGTATGGTATATATTTCTTCGGCAAAAATAGTAATTAATATCGTTTACACTACATTTTATCAATTAACGATTTATGCAACATAACATGTAGTTATGAGTACAACTCAATGATTATTAATTGGTATAAGAGTAATTATCTATTTCTAAAAAAGTCTATCTAGTAATATATTTAAAAATGCGACCTCCTATTCAAATACTCTAAGCAACATAATTAAGTCTCACAAAAATTATCTATTTTTGCCGTCTTACTAAAATTTATAGCAAATTGAAGGTTTACCATTCTTTAGAAGAATTTAAAAAATTAGATAATGCAATAGTTACTACTGGTACGTTTGATGGCGTACACATTGGTCATCAGGCTATACTAAATAAGTTGGTTGAATTTGCTAAAACTGAAGGAGGAGAAAGTGTTCTTATTACTTTTTTTCCTCATCCGCGAATGGTTTTGCAAAAAGACCTAAGTATAAAATTATTGAATACAGTAAGTGAGAAAATTGCTCAACTCAGTAAAACAGGTATAGACCATTTACTAGTATTTCCTTTCACAAAAGAATTTTCTAGAATGTCGTCGGTAGATTTTGTTAGAGATATTCTTGTAAATAAAATTGGTACAAAAAAACTTGTTATTGGTTACGATCATCAATTTGGCAGAAATCGTGAAGGGAGTTTCAAGCATCTTCAAGAATTCGGACCTGTTTATGGTTTTGAGGTTGAAGAAATTTCGGTTCAAGATATTGATGATATTTCTGTTAGTTCTACTAAAATAAGGTCAGCACTTATTGATAATGGGGATGTTAAAACCGCTAGAAAATACCTCGGTAATTTTTATCACCTATCAGGATTGGTTGTTAGTGGAAAAAGATTAGGTACAAAAATAGGATACCCTACTGCAAATGTTCGCATAGAGGAAGATTACAAGCTTATTCCTAAAGATGGTGTTTACGCAGTGAGCATAGAAATTGACCGAAAGAAGTATGTAGGTATGTTGAATATTGGAAACCGACCAACTGTTGATGGGCAAGGTAGAACTATAGAGGTGAATATTTTTGATTTTGATAAAGAGATTTACAACCTCGAAATAAAACTTTGTTTCATAGGTAGGCTTAGAGATGAACAAAAATTTGAAAATATTGAAGCCCTAAAAAATCAACTTTATATTGATAAAGAAAATACTATCAAGATATTTGATTCCTTAAATTAGCTACCAGTAAAACGAGAATGAGTTAAATTTGCATCACAGGATAATGACTTAAATCTAATACAAAAAACATCTACCTCAACAACAAGAAGTACTGAACAAAACATAAAATTATAGACAGATGAAACAACTCTTAGCTACTGCAATAAAAGCATCTTTAGAGGCAGGAAATGACATCCTAAAAGTTTACAATTCTGATTTTTCTTTCGAAAACAAAGAGGATAATTCTCCTTTAACCCTTGCAGATAAAAATGCACACAATACCATAAATAAATACTTATCTGAAACTCCATTCCCAATACTTAGCGAAGAGGGTAAGCACGCCTCTTTCGAAGAAAGAAAGACTTGGAAAACACTCTGGATAGTTGACCCACTTGATGGTACAAAAGAATTTATAAAACGGAATGACGAGTTTACAGTAAATATTGCCTTGGTAGAAAATGGAGTCCCTATTTTGGGAGTTATTTACATACCTGTTTCTGCTACTCTTTACTTTGGTTCTAAAGAATTAGGAGCTTTTAAAGCTGAGGATATTTGCTTTGATCCTAGTTTTAATAGCCTTGAAGAGATTATTGAAAAATCAGCTAGCTTACCTCTAAACAATACCAATAGACCTTACACAGTTGCGATTAGTAGAAGTCATTTATCAGCAGAAACAACAGAATACCTCGAAGACTTAAAATCAAGTCACGGAGAAGTACAGACAATAAGCAAAGGTAGCTCTCTTAAATTCTGTATCATCGCCGAAGGATTGGCAGATGAATATCCTAGAAATGCTCCAACTATGGAATGGGATACAGCCGCAGGTCATGCTATTCTTAATTCTGTTGATTATGGAATTTTCTTTAAAAATTCAGAGAAAGAAATTAGCTATAACAAAGCAGATTTACTGAACCCTTTTTTTATTGTTAAGAAGATGGGTAATTGGTAGTCGCGTCATTCTTAACTACATTTCTCATAAAACACTAAGAATTTACTAAAAATTTGTCTCTCACAGATTTCGCAAATTCACACAGATTTTTATAAGGGAATATCTGTTACATCTGCAGGAAAAAGTTAATTAACCTCTTCCAATTCCAATAGCTTAATTTTCTTGTAATGAGGGTAAAGATATATCAAAGTTAAAATAGTAGCAGAGATATCAGACAGTGGAAATGCGTACCAAATACCGTAAATCCCAAAGAATTTTGGAAGAATAAAAACTAAAGGAATTAAGAAAAAAACCTGTCTAGCTAAAGTTAATAATAATGCTGGTTTAGCTAAACCTATTGCTTGGAAAAATGATGCCCCCAACATTTGTATCCCTACTAGGGGAATCACTATTATAACTATTACCAAAAATTTGGCTCCTTGCGTAATTATTTCCTGATCGGTTGTGAAAATTTCGAATACTCCTGTAGGAAAAACCGCCATAATAAATAGCCCCACCAATCCTAAAGCAAAAGAAGAAATAAAAGAAAGGTTAATTACCTTTACTACTCTATCAAAATTATTGGCACCATAATTAAAACTCAATATTGGGAGAAATCCTTGTACTAAACCTATCATTGGAAAAATTGACATCATCATTACTTTATTCAGTATCCCATAAATAGCCACATCCGATTCACTACCATAAAACATCAAACTATTATTTATGAGTATTGCCACTAAACTTGCAGATCCTTGACGTGCAAAAGAAGATGAACCAATTGCTAAAACTTCTTTAACTCTAACAAAATCGAGCTTTAAGTTGTGTAGTTTGAGTTTGATTGTACTTTTACCCGAACCAATAAAATAGTATGTAATAAATAAAAAGGTTAGAATTTGAGAAAATAAAGTTGCCCAAGCTGCTCCAGAAATCCCCCAATTAAACTCAATAATAAGAATGTAATCTAATATTAAATTTATAACCGAAGATACAACCATTACCACCATTGACATCCTAGCATTTCCTTCGGATCTAATAATATTGTTTGCCGCCATAGACAAACCTAGAAAAGGTGTTCCGGCCAAAACAATTAAATAGTACTCTTTTGCATAGGGCAAGATTTCGCCATCGGCACCAAAAAGCCTTAATATTGTATCAGGGAAAACATATCCTATAACAGAAAATACAACTGTGAAAGTTAAAGTTAGCATTAGTAAATTTCCAAATACTGTATTTGCCTTATCATTCTCTTTAGCACCTAGATACCTCGATATTAAAGATGAACCTCCAACTCCTAAAGCCATACCTGTTGCAGATATCAACATTGTTATAGGCATTACAATCGCAAGTCCTCCAATAGCCATAGTACCAACATATCTTGCTACAAAAATTGTATCTACAACATTGTACAGTACCATTACCATCATTCCTATTGTTGCCGGAATAGATAACTTTGTAAGTAATTTACCTATGCTTAAAGTTCCTAACTCTCCTGTATGTTTTTTTGATTCGGACATATCTTAATTTGAAATATTTTTTAATATTTTACTAAATATTTTATCTAGTGTACCAATCTCTTCTTCACTCATACCTATCAAAATATCTTCTTGTATTTCTCTAAGCATAGGGTTTATTTTTTCTAAAAGCATTATAGCTTTATCTGTCAAAAACAACTGCTTACTTCTTCCATCTGTAGGATGATTTTTTGTAAAACAAAAACCTTCAACTTCAAGCTGACGAATAGTTTTGGCAATTGCTGGTTTAGAAACCATCATGCGCCTCGATAAATCCTCGGAAACAATACCCGAGTTTTTCGAAATAATTTTAAGATAAGGAACCCAACCAGGATTAAACCTATCTACTTTGCTCAAACGTTCAGCTACATACCTTCTGTAGTTGTGATATAACAAAGATATATTTCTTCCAAACTCTATCTTACTATCCATAAAAAATTTAAATAAGTTGCAAATATACTAAATTAAATTAACCAGTTAACTAACTAGTATTAGTTAATAATTAACAAGATAATGTTAAATGTTTTTATCTATTAAAATAAAATAAGCAATAGTCAAAATCTATATTTGTATATAAATGAAATATAGCACTTACTATTTTATCTAGTGATTTCAACCTTTATTTGCAGTAAGAAAATTAAGAAATAATTAAATATAAAACATTATGAGTAAGAAATATAGCATGCCTCGTATTGGAGATAAAGCTCCAAATTTTAAAGCGCAAACTACAAAAGGACCAATAGAATTAGAGAATTTCGCAAAAGACAAATGGATTGTACTATTTTCGCATCCAGCAGATTTTACACCAGTATGTACTACTGAGATGACAGGTTTTGCAACTAGAAAGCCAGAATTTGATGCATTAAATACTGAGCTTTTAGGTTTAAGTATCGATAGTATTCACTCTCACCTTGCATGGGTAAACAATGTAAGAGAAAAGACAGGTGTTTATTTCGACTTCCCTATTATTGCTGATTTAGACATGAAAGTTTCAAAAAAATATGGAATGCTTCAACCAAACGAGCATGAAACTGCCGCTGTAAGAGCTGTATTTTTTATAGATCCTACTAAAAAAATTAGATTGGTAATGTATTATCCTCTAAATGTAGGTAGAAATATGGATGAGATAATTAGAGTTCTTGAAGGGTTACAAATTTCTGACGAGTTTAAAGTTGCACTTCCATTAAACTGGAAAAAAGGTGATAAGGTAATTGTTCCACCACCAGCAAACTTAGACGAAATGAACGAAAGAATTTCAAACGATTCATACGTAGATAAAGTAGATTTTTACTTAATGAAAAAGAGTATATAAAAGATAAATTATCAAAAGCCTCACTAAGTTTAACTTTTAGTGAGGCTTTGTATTTATAGAATTATAATTCCCATAAATATTATCTAGTACCGCTAGTCAGGTAGAACTTCAAAGAAATAATTAAAACAACCCTCTACGGAAATAGTCAACAATCTGTCCAAAATCGGCAGTGAATACAAAGCGTATTCTCTCTTCATAATTAGGAGAGGCAAACTCACTTCCTTTATTAGAATATATGGGGAAATAAAATTCAAATATTTCTGGAACAAAATTAAATCTAACACCTGTATCCCAAATAAACTCATTACTCTGTCCTCTGTTAGAGTACATTCCAACATCTCCATAAACTTCAAAAAATTTCCATATAGAAATGTGGGCATTTGTTGATACTAGCCAATTATTTGCAAATGTGTTGTACTTAGTTTTAAAAGCTCCATCGTTTACAATTATCTGCTGGCTTAATATACCACTGGTTTCCGATCTACCAAGGAAATTATAATCGAAAAGGTAATCTGTAGAGCTGTTAATTCCAAAATCATAATAAGTATTACCTACATTATTGTACAAAAATATTCCTGCAAAAAACCTTAAATCTATACGATTTCTCCAATCTGTTTCTTTCCTAAACCTAATTTCAGAACTTATTTTCCCAAATTTATCACCAAGTTGTAAGTCTGTTTTAAACCTTAAATCTTCTATTATCTCGGGATTACTGTAAGAGTGTCGTAGGTTGAAAATTTTATACTCTTCATATTTTCCTAAATCTTCAATTGGCTGTACATAACTTGGTATTTCCTTGTCTACACTTACATACCTCATAAATATAGAGTTAGACTCTACTCCTCTAGGATCTGGTCGTTTAAAATTTAAACTTACTGCTGGGTTATACTTAAAATATGCCAGATTTGTATCGTAATGAGAACTCTTAGCAAACATTCCAAACCTTGCAGAATGAAAAATATTGCTATGCCTAAAATAATATGTATAAGACATAGATGCTGATCCTGTTAATGTTTTAGCATTAAAAGCATAGGTTGGACTAATATTATAATTAAAAGGTCTCCTAATGATAGACTTGTTGTAGAAAGCACCTCCTAAAAGTAAACCATCATAGGCATTCCATTCTATATATGGATTTACAAAAACCTGTGTGTAATGAGGATTTTCAATATCTGTCATTAATTTAAGCTGAAGTGGTTTATCAACAATGTGATACCATTTCTTATTGTACTTTAAAGTATTATCTCTTAAATTATACTCGGGTAATGTATTATTATCGTTCAATACAATCCTATCAATATTTAAATTTAGTGGTGTGTATTTAATTGTATCGACAAAACCATCTACCCATTCAGTAAAAATTAAACTATCCTTTTTGTAACCATATATTTTTAATGGTCCTGCATAGTTAGTTTTATTAGTAATTATAATTTCGTTATCCTTATTCTTTAATTTATAGTCTATTAAATTACGCTCTGGAATATAATCATCAAAAAACCAATTGCTTTTGGATGATGTATTTTTCGAAAAAATATGTTCTGCTTGTTTGGTATCTATAAACTTCGTAGAAGAATAACTAAAGGTTTCTTTCAGAGATTTTACAAAATCCTCTTCTCCCAAATAATCTCTAAGATAAGCTAATCCCATTGCAGTTTTGAAACGATTCATAGCCAACAAATTCAAATTGGCAAATTTGTCCTTTGATATTCCTATTGCTTGATCTAAGTTTTGCCTAGCCATTATTAAATACAACAATTGCTGTCTGTCGTTGAACTCTAAATCAGATAAATCGAAAAAACGAGACACCCAATATTCCGACAGATTCCCAAACAATTTTTTATTGGGGTAATAAGTTTCAATATACAAACTCAACAGGTAGGCATTAAGTCCTTCTATCATCCAAGCATCGGCTCTAGGGTTTGTAAATATCGAAGACTTAATGTAATTGTAACTCAAAGCTTTAAACACCTCCAACTCCTTCTGAAACTTTGGTCCCATTGTTTCAATTAATGGAATTGTGTTCATACTATAAATTGGATTATTTTTTAAAAAAACAGAACTCACCCATAACTTAGAGGCTTTATACTCTCCTAAATTACTCTCTAAAAAATCTAGTTGTCGTTTTAGCAAACTCTCGAAAGGATCCTCTACAGAAAAAATAAATGGATATTTAATATCTGTTTCAACATTTACAATATTTGAACTTTTTGTTGCAATCTGATATTTTTTAAATTTATGATCTTTGTAAATCATTATGTTTACCGAACCTAGAGTTTTGCCTGATAAGGTAGCCTCATATCTATCAAACCCCATATAACTCTCGTTGTACAATAAGTTTGAAGTAATCTTGTATTCTTCGGGAAACCTAAGTTTTATTAGATAAATATTAGGTTCAATAAATAAATCATCCAGATTTTTATTAGACATAATATGCCATTTCTTATCCCTATAAACAGCAGGGCTCAAATACCATTCTTTCAAATAAAACCCCATATGGCTGTAGCCAAATCCTGTAAATCTAGCATTAGGTAATTTCAGCTTAAATGGAGTATAAATTGTTACTGATTCTCCTGGTTCTAGAGGTTGGCTTAGCTCAAGTTCAATTATATCATGAGAATGATTCAAATAGCTCCATATCAAAGTATCAATATTGTCTTCGAAAAGAAACCCAGAAATATTCCCTTTTTCCTCTGCTAAAGCAAAATGAATATCTTTCTTTCTATTCTCTCTTGATCTTTCACCTAATTTGGTATTTCTATTTCGAAAAGAAGAAGGCCATGCGTGTAAGAAAATCTCATTTAAAGTGTCTGAGCTATTATTTATATAGATTATTTTTTGTGTCCCTTCTAAAGTATTTGTCAATGTATCGATGCTAGCATCAATAATAATAGAATTTTTATCATCACTTTGCGCTTTAGCAATGGTGACTAATAAAGATAATATTATGGTGAGGAAATATTTCAATTCTTTTATTGAGTTTAGTTACTACGAATATAAGTTTAATATGTAAAAAACCTTTCTATCTTTCAAAAACATTGATAATAAACTTTCATAAAAAAGTTCTTATAACTAGTATAAAGCACATTATAAAAACATGAACTTATAATTATAAATTTTAACTATAGATTATTGCTTAAACATAATAAAATTTATCTTAATTTTGTAGCGAAAATAGTATAAGTGTAATTTAAACACTTATAATAATTATATTAATTATTCTAGTTATGAAATATACTGATGTATTTGTAATTGGTGGTAGCGCAGCGGGTGTTGTTGCAGCTACAACTGCAAAAAACCACACTCCAGAAAGGAAAGTTACTTTAGCTCGTTTAGAAGAGAAAGTAATGGTTCCTTGTGGGATTCCATATATATTTGGCTCTTTAGATAATAGCTCTAAAAATATTATGCCAGATACCGGATTAATAAAATCTGGTGTTGATATGATAATTGACGAAGTAGTTTCTATAGACGAAAAAGAGAAGTTCTGTGAGATGAAATCAGGTGAAACCATATTTTTCGACAAACTAATAATTGCCACAGGATCTAAACCTACAGAACCAAAATGGTTAGATGGAAGAGACTTAGATAACGTTTACTACATATTCAAAAATAAAGTTTACCTAGATCAGTTCAACGAAAAACTGAAATCTTTAAATAACATTGTTGTTATTGGTGGAGGATTTATTGGAGTAGAAATGTCTGACGAGCTTAAGAAGGCAGGTAAAGATGTTACCCTTGTAGAAATGAAAGAAACTATACTTAGCCTTGCTTTCGATAAAGAAGTAGCTTTGGAAGTAGAAAACATAGTTAAAGAAGAAGGCGTTAAGCTTATTACAGGGAGCGGCATTAAACAAATAATTGGTAAAGAAGGTAAAGTTTCTGCTGTTGAACTTCTGGACGGAACAATAATTGATGCAGATGCAGTTATTCTAGCAACTGGATATTCCCCAAACACTAAGCTTGCCGAATCTATTGGTTTAAACCTAAACCGTAAAGGATTCATAAAAGTAGATGAATACATGCGAACAGATATCAAAGATATTTTTGCTGTAGGAGATTGTGCCGAGAAAAGAGATTTCTTCACACGTAGGAGTTCTGGTGCTATGCTTGCATCTATCGCCACTGCCGAAGCTAGAGTTGCAGCTATGAATCTGTACAAACTTTCTACACTTAAAACTCTAAGTGGTACTATTACTATTTTTGCAACGGCAATGAATGGCAAAGGATTTGGAGCTGCCGGACTGACAGAATCTCAAGCTAGAGAAGAAGGATTCAACGTTGTTACAGGAACATTTACAGGTATGGATAAACATCCAGGAACACTACCAGGAACGTCTAAACAGTTGATCAAACTTATTGCTTCAAAAGAAACAGGCATCATTTTAGGTGGCGAAGTTATTGGAGGAATGAGTGCAGGAGAAATCACAAATATTATAGGTTTCATAATTCAAAATCGTATGACTATTAACGCACTACTTACTGCGCAGATAGGCACTCACCCACTACTTACAGGATCTCCAGTGCAGTATTCGTTAATTAAAGCTGCCGAAATAGTAGTAAAAAAAATCAACTCTTAGTAGTATAATACCAAAAACACTATGAAATGACCTTTATAAATAGTTTCTATTTTCCTTTTTCTTCATTAAATTTAATATCCATAACTACGGCTATGCAGATGAAATTTGCTTTGATAAAGAAAAATATATTCCAATTTATTTAAACGCAATTTCATAGCATATTTGGTATAACACATATTTTATCAAAAGCCACTAGCATTACTGTTAGTGGCTTTTTTATGAAACTTATTATGCCACTTGCCGGGCTATCGGCTAAAGTTATTTTTGGCAAAAGTATTCAACTAAATATTTTGAAGGAGCTCATAAAATCGCTCTTCAAAATATAGTTTCATTACTAATGCCAAAAATAAGCTACCGCCTCTATCCCTAGTGGAGCTAGTACCAATTTACAAATAAATACAACCTTACTAATATATATCTTATACTAAGCAGCTTCGAAATCTCTTTTTAAAACTTTAATTGCTCTTGCAATCTCTTCTATTGTAAATGAATCTGCATCAGATGATGAAACAGCTCCTTTTAATTCAAATGAGTTTTTTGCTCCCGATAAAACAGTAGAAATACCTACCTGATCTAAAACCCATTTCATAGCTGCTTGAGGCATGTTTGTAATCTCATTTCTAAGTAAAAACTCAAATGCTTCAACCTGTTCAATCCTTTCAGACAACTCGATTTCGGAGTATCTAGAATTTAGTGTACCCGGAGCAAATACAGTATCTTTAGTTATAGTACCCGACAGAAACCCATTAGCCATAGTTTCGCGAGCCACAACTCCCACATTTAATTTGTATAAATCGTTAATTAAACTTTGAGACTCTCTATTCATCAAACTTAAAACAACTTGAACAAGATCAATTTTACCTTCATTAGCCCACAATCTAGCCATACCTTCTGTTTGTTGAAACATAGAAATAGAATGTCCTACAAACTTAACTTTACCTTGTTTTTTTACTTGTTCTATTCCTTCCCAAACATCATCGTTTATTTCACTTGGCGAAAATGGAGAATGAAAAAATAATACATCAATGTAATCTGTTTGCAATCTTCGCAGACTTTCATCTACAGAATCAATAATTCTAGATTTATAAAACTGCGATACACCTTCAGCGATAGTAGGATTTCTACCAAATTTTGTAGATATAATTGCTTTATTTCTTCTTCCCCTCAAAGCTTTTCCAAGAACAATCTCTGCTACTCCATCTTGTTCAGAAGTGCCGTATTGAGGAGCCGTATCAAAAAGATTAACACCTAAATCTATACCTTCATGAATAGTTTTTATACCATCTTTTTCGTCAACACCTCCATATACTTTATTCCCAAAAGCCCAAGTACCAAGGCTAATCTCACTAACCTCTAATTCTGTTCTACCTAATTTCCTATATTTCATTTATATTTTTTTAGTAGTTCTTGTAATTTTTTATCTGCATTTGTTACAAAAGTTGAAGCAATTTTTCTTCCAAACTCTTTTGTTGCACCTCTTGGATCATCACCATAAACTGCATCAACTTCAAGCGTTATATCTCTATCTTTAGGCAAAATATATAAATCAACAGATTCCTCGTCATACAAAAGTTGAAGTGATGTTTCTCCAATTGCTGAGTGGTTTGCTACCAACAACTCATCTGGAACAATATCAAATTCAGCAACCGACCAAAAATATTTATCATAATATTTCTTATTAAACTCTTCAGCAACTTCTTTTAAAATATGAATATGTGGTTCGCCAGCATGACCTGTTAGAAGAACAATAATTTTATAATCCTGTTTTGCCAACTGAGTAAAATATTCCTCACAAGTAAGCCTTATTAATTTCTCAGAAAATTCTAAAGAATGTTTTGGAAAATCAACTCCTCCATAAGAACTTATTAGATTTGCTGCTTGATATACAGTTGGCAAAACTATACCTCCAGTTTTCTTCGCTAAATCTGTACACAACCCATAAGCTTTAATCCCATCTAAACCCACCGGATTGTGACTTCCGTGGTACTCTAAAGCTCCCCAAGGCAAATATGCTATTGGTTTAGAACTACAAATTTCATCTATATGTTTTGGTCTGAGAGATTCTAATTTTCCCCATTTCAGTTTTTCTAACATATTATTTTTTCATATTTACATGATAAATAAGAGGGTTCTGTTCTTCATTATTCAAAACATCTCCTACTTTCAAAGTTTCGAAATACTCTGTTGGCAATACATTCTTCTTTCCATTAAAAGTAGAACCATCTGGCATAAATGCACATGTAAATGCCTTACGAGTATTATTGGTCATATTTGGACCTGCAGCATGAATATTTAGTCCGTTGTGGAACGAGCAACTGCCAGCTTTAATAACAGAAGGCACTGGTGAAGTATTTTTAAATTGTGGGTAATCATTAAAAATATCACCCATATTAGCTCCAATTCCTGGTTCATCAAATTGTGTTTCCTTTTCTGATCCAGCCATAAAATACAAACATCCATTTTGTACTGTTACATCTTCCAAGGCAACCCAAATACTTAGAGCTTCGCGATGCGAGAAAGACCAGAATGGAGAATCTAGATGCCAAGCAGTTGAGTTTGCCCAAGGTTGTTTCACCAACGATTGGTCATGCCAAACTCTAATTCCATCTACCTGAGATAAATCTGATGCCATTTTGCCAATTCTCTCATCTAATATTATTTCTTTGATTTTATCGTTAGTTTGCCATAGATTAATAATTTGGTCAAAGACTTTTCCAAAATAATCTGCAGAATCATTTATACCATCAGATTCACCAGTTTTTATATCGGAGTGTGGAAACTTTCTCCCTTTTCTATCTTCTATAGCACTATCGATACTAGTTTTCCAAGTAGCCAACTCTTTCGAATCTAAAAAGTCTTCAATAATTAAAAACCCGTTACTTCTGTAGCTTTCTATCTGTTCTTTAGTTAGTTCATTATTCATAAATATAGTTTTTTACACAATTTAACAATCGATTGTATTTGTTTTGGATTGGCAATATATGATTATTGATTGACAATAAAAATATAAATATGATTTAAATCATGTTTGTTAAATATAATAAAGTTCTAATAGCTCAACACATCAGTAGATAAACAATTACGCAGTTAAATAATTCAACAATCTGAAAAAAACATATCTTTGTACAAAATAATTTTTGAAATAAATGATTACTGATACTATAGTTGCATTAGCCACACCTTCGGGAGTTGGAGCCATTGGCATAGTCCGCCTTTCGGGAGAAAAATCGATAGAAATTTGTAACGAAGTTTTTAAGTCTGTAAAAGGAGATAAAAATTTACGAGAACAGAAATCTCATACCCTACATTTTGGAACTATTAACGATGGTAATAGAATTATTGACGAAGTATTAGTTTCTATTTTCAAAGGAACTACTTCTTACACAGGCGAAACATCTGTTGAGGTTTCTTGCCATGGATCGCAGTACATCTTACAAGAAGTAATAAATCTGTTTATTCGCAAAGGAGCACGTATGGCTAAAGCTGGTGAATTTACACTCAGAGCTTTCACCAACGGAAAATTAGACCTTTCGCAAGCCGAAGCCGTTGCCGATTTAATTCACTCCGAATCGGAAGCATCACATAAAACTGCCATGCAACAAATGCGAGGAGGTTTCTCCAAAGAAATAGAAGGACTTAGAGATAAACTAATTCACTTTGCATCTATGATAGAGTTAGAATTAGATTTTGGAGAAGAAGATGTAGAATTTGCAGATAGAGGCGCTTTAGAATCTTTAGTAGAAAGAATAAAAAAAGTAATAAAACGTTTAATAGATTCCTTTGCAGTTGGTAACGTTATTAAAAACGGAATTCCCGTAGCAATTGTTGGCGAACCTAACGTAGGAAAATCTACTTTACTAAACGTTTTACTAAACGAAGAAAGAGCAATAGTTTCTGACATAGCAGGAACAACTCGTGATACCATTGAAGATGAATTAAATATTGGAGGTCAGATTTTTCGTTTTATCGACACCGCAGGAATAAGAGAAACTACAGATACAATTGAGAATTTAGGAATAAAGAAAACCTTCGAAAAAATAGACCAGGCATCAATTGTAATTTACCTTTTCGATGCATCTAAACCTCACAAAAAAGAAATAGAAGAGATTGATAAAATTAGTAAACGTGTTGGCGATAAAAGGTTAATAATTCTTGCTAACAAAATTGATATTGCTGATAAAAATATCATTGAAAAAGAATTCGAAACTCACGAAAACCTTTTCATGATTTCGGCAAAGCACAACAGCGGAATAGAAGTTCTTACCGATAAATTATTGAGTTTTGCCACAACAGGAAATATTTCGGAAAACCAAAACATAGTTACAAACTCACGTCACTACGAAGCTCTACTCCTAGCCTTTGCCGAACTTACAAAAGTAGAAGAAGGATTGTCCATAAACTTAACAGGAGATTTCTTGGCTATTGATATTCGTCAGGCATTGTACCATTTAGGGGAGATTACTGGGCAAGTATCTACTGATGATCTTTTGGGACATATATTTTCTAGTTTTTGTATTGG
>JADGDT010000050.1:0-2652 GCA_016744755.1 Ichthyobacteriaceae bacterium
TATAGTTGGATTTACACAGTGCTTTATGTAGCATCTATACCAGTAGCTGCAGTTGTAAGTTTAGATGTTGTACTGGGCTTAATCGATAGCGCTTATGCTTTAATGGCTTTCCCAACAATGATTTCGGGAATAATCCTTGCGCCAAAAGTAAATAAGGCCGCTAAAATATATTTTGCAAAAATTAAGAGTAATAATTTTAGTTAGGCAGGCTTACCGCACAAAAAAAGTGCTGTAACCGTGCTATTCGCTATAGTTTGTCAATTAAACAGTGTTCATAATAAAAATGAGGTAGTCTCGATGAAAAATCGAGCCACCTCATTTTTTTATTTACAACTATTTTTTTGTCAAAGCTGACGCTACTATCACTGCCTGATTAAATAAATCACCCTCCATCCAAAAGATAGTAATCAAAATTTACTCAGTCTCTACCTTGCTTATGCTAATGGTAGTGTATTCTAATTCTTCATCTCGCACTAGAAACAATTAATTGCAAAGTACTGAAAACAAAAAAAGGTATTTATCGAGAGATAAATACCTTTTCTAAACTAACCCAAAATCTTACTATGAAAAAACTCACATTTACTACTCTTAGTGAAGTTTAGAAAACAGTTACTAATTGTTTTCTGATGTAAATATGCGATACTTTTACAATTTTGAAAAATAGTTTTGACAACTGAGTTTTATTACTGATAAGTTTATATTTTGTACTGATAAACTTATAGATCAAGTATTAAAAACTTTTTATTTCCATCTCTAAGAACATCAACATTACAGCGTTCTCCTTTTTTTAATCTTCCTAAACGTGCCATGTAATCGTATATGTTAGCAACTTTTTTACCATCTATTGCTATAATTACATCTCCTTTAATCATGCCACCATTATCTGCAGGACCTCCAGTTTTAACACCATCAATTCGCATTCCAGCTTCATCTCCTCCGGCATAGTTAGGTATGATTCCGAAAGTAACTTTTAGTTTTCTTCTGTTTGATGTTGGTGAAGGTGTATCTACAAGAATAAATTTAGGAGCAACATCCATATTAATAAATTCTGTAGCGATAGAATATCCAAGTTCGGCAACCATTTTCTCACCTTCTAAGTTTATCGTTTCTACATCGTCTGACGGAGTGTGATAATCGTCGTGAATACCTGTAAAGAAAAATAATACTGGAATATTTTTTACATAAAATGCTGCGTGGTCTGATGGACCAGAACCTTCTTTACTCATTTGAATATTTAGGTTTTGTTCTTTAGCATATTTATTGATTATATCGGTACTAGCAGCTGTTGTTCCCGTACCACCAATCGTTAACGTTTTAGAAGAATCTAAACGACCAATCATATCAAAATTCAACATCATCTTTATTTTGCTGATGTCGATAAGTGGATTTTCAGTAAAAAACTTTGAACCTAACAACCCCATTTCTTCAGCTCCAAAAGCCATGAAAATAACTGTACGTTTTGGTTTAAATTCTGAATTTGCCATTTTCTGAGCAATTTCGATTATACCAGCTACACCCGAAGCATTATCGTCGGCTCCATTGTGAACTGCATGCTCTTCTGGAGCACGAGAACCCGATCCTGGCCCTCCAAATCCTAAATGATCGTAATGTGCACCAATAATTACAACTTCATCTTTTAGTTTTGTATCTGTACCTTCTATTTTAGCAATAATATTCTGTGTTTCTACTTTCTCGAAAATAACATCAGTTTCTACTTTTAATGAAACATTTGTATTTAATGTTATAGTTTTAAAATCTGAAACTATGCTTTTTTCTATATCTTCAATATTCTTTTTAGAACCTTGTAACAATTTATCAGCAAAATTTCTAGTAATCTGAATTACTGGAATATCTGCTCTAGATTTACTCTTATCGAAATACAATTCGTCAAGAATATCTTTTTTCTCTGTATTAACTCCCGAAACAAAAAGTACGCCTATTGCTCCTTTATCAGTTGCTAGTAAAGCTTTGGTTCTTTCTGTACTTTGAGCAATTAACGGGCTATCAGAATTATTTATATCTGGATCTTGACGCAACATCATCACCCATTTACCTTTTACATCTAGATTGCTGTAATCGTTCCATTTCAAACTATCACCCTCGAACTCAATTCCGTATCCTGCAAAAACTACTTCTCCTTCTGCAACAGTATTTTTAGAGAAAGCTAATGGACGAAAATCAACTCCAAGTTCTGCTTTTGTATCATTAATTGAAAGTGAATTATTTTCTCCTTCGCTAACTTTAGTAACTACTTTGAAATGTTGGAAAAATGAATCTCCCAATTTTTGTAATCCCGCTTTTTGAAACTCTGAAACAATATACTCTGCAGCAATCTTTCCTTCTGGCGTACCTGGTTTTCTTCCTTTCAAAGAATCGGATGCTAGAAAAGTTATATGTTCCTTTATTTCAGATGGTGTTATTTCTGGATTTACAGAGTTGTTTGAACAACTTGTAACTATACCTGCTAGAGCAACAGCTCCTAGTAGAATGTGTTTCATACTTGTTAGTTTTATATTTTGGATGTAAATATATCTGATAATTCTGTATTAAATCTGTAGTAGGGAAAGAAATTAAGCTCTGTAGTACATATTATATTTTTGGTTCTACCACTAATTTAGTGGAACAATCGTCACCTTGAGCGTGGTTGGTGAG
>JADGDT010000050.1:2752-7726 GCA_016744755.1 Ichthyobacteriaceae bacterium
TCTACCACTAATTTAGTGGAACAATCGTCACCTTGAGCGTGGTTGGTGAGCGTGGTTGGTGAGCGGAGCCGAACCAGAGCCGAACTAGAGCCAAAGCGAAATAAGCGAAATAAGCGAAGCGATTCACGAACACCAATAATATTATAGTTGGTAAGTAATTCGAAAGGTCTATTCCAAAATAGCTCACATTATGTTATCACTGTAGCTATAGATGTTTCGACTGCATTTCTTTTTGTTCCCCATTCTGCTTCGCTCAGGGCAGGCAACAAAGGAAATTCCGCTCAAGGCGATGATTATTCCACAACATTTGTGGTAGAGCTATATTTTTAAAGTGAAATAGAGTTGTATTATGCTAGTGCTTTGTATATGGACGAAAGAAAAATACATTACATCTACAAGATGAAAAATTGGTTGACTGAGGATGAGATAAAAATGTTACTGCTACTTATTGGAATGTTGGTAAGCGAGTAAGAGAAGATGTACTTGAGAATAAGCGTGCTGAATATGGAAAACAAATTTTGCCAACACTGTCGGCAAAATTGACAATAGAGTATGGCAAAGGATATTCTGCAAGGAACTTGAAAAGAATGGTTGATTTTTATACAGCCTTTCCTGATGCTGAAATTGTCGCTACACTGTGGCGACAATTGAATTGGTCGCATTTTACACAAATTATATCATTAAAAACAGACTTAGAACGTGAGTTCTACTCTCAAATGTGTAGAATAGAAAGTTGGAGTACTCGTGGGCTACAAGATAAGATAAACTCAATGTTATTTGAACGTACTGCAATAAGTAAGAAACCCAAAGAACTTGCTAAACTCGAACTTCAAACATTGAAAGAAGAAGATAAATTATCTCCAGATTTAGTTTTTAGAGATCATTATGTACTCGATTTCCTGAACCTTAAAGATACTTATGCCGAGAAAGACCTCGAATCAGCGATACTAAAAGAGATTGAAAATTTTCTGATAGAACTTGGTTCTGGTTTTACTTTTGTTGCTCGCCAAAAACGAATGATAATTGACAATACCGATTATAATTTAGACTTATTATTCTACCACCGTAAACTGAAAAGACTTGTAGCAATAGATTTGAAAATTGGGAAGTTTAAGCCTGCTTATAAAGGGCAAATGGAATTGTATCTACGTTACCTCGAAAAGTATGATACCGAGCCAGACGAGAAACAACCAATAGGCTTGATACTCTGTGCCGAAGGAAACCAAGAACAAAAGAATAGAATTAATATAACATGAAAAATATACTACAGTATTTGCATTTGGTATTACGCTGAAAAACAAGCATAAAAAAAGGTATTTATCGCTCGATAAATACCTTTTTTAAACTAACCCAAAATCTTACTATGAAAAACCTCTTTACGAGGTAATAAAAGGCCTACTAACTCCTTTTATTGTGATACAAATGTGCAACCTTTTTCAGAGATATTAAGAATGCATTTGACAAGTGGTGCATTTTACTGATTAGTTTGTATTTTAAGAGGGCAAATTAAATAATTGAATATCAAAAATAATTTATTCTCACCTCTAAATATATATATGTTACAACATGAGTCAATTTAAATAGCGTAAAGTAGAAATAAGTGGCATAACCAAATGTAATTTATTGTAGAATAACTTACATGGGGATGCCACTATTGCTATGAATATTTTAAACGTCCTCAACTATAGGCAGTTTTAGCTACCTGTGAATTATACCAAAAACAACATGAAATTACATTTGGTATTACATATAGAGTTAAACCCTTTTTTAAAGAAAATTACCAAACTTCACTCCTAAATAAACTGTTCTTGGCGAACCTGGTCCATAAATATAAGCTGGATCTCTGTCTATTCCGCTATCAAAGTCAGATTGATAAGAGTTGAACATGTTCTTTATTCCTCCATACATTTGTAGTGTTGTATTTTTCAACTTTAGATCATAGCTAATTTTAGACCCTAAATCAAAAAATGAACTTGAAGTTCTCAATTCTCCATCTTCTGGATCATAACCTGGTGTTTCTCCATTAGCTCCAAAATAAGGCACTAACATTTCTCCTGTATAATCTCCTGTTACAACAAAGCATAATTCTTTTGTAATATCCCAATCTGCAGTAAAATATCCATAACTATTTGGAGTTCGGAAGAACTTATTCTCATTAAATTCTTGATCTTCTTCGTATTTACTTGTTTGTATAGTATATCCTGCTTTAAACGAAAATTTGCCAGAAGGGATAATATTAGCTTCTAAATTAACCCCTTGTACAATTGCACCTTTTTCGGCATTAACACGAGTATAAATAACTGTACCATCATCATCTGGTTCTCCAAACTCGTTAACAAAAGGATTATGAAGTTTAGTATAAAAACCTTCTACAAGTAACCCAAAATTAGTAGAACCAATCACTTTATTATAATCAATAGAAGCCATGTAACTATCACTTGTTTCCTGTGTTAAATCAGGGCTATTTTCGTGAATTACTTTTCTAGATCCTGATGTTTCTATATGTAAATCTTCATCAAAAATTTGAGGAGCACGGTAACCTCTAGAATAACTAACCCTTGCTTGAATATTGTCTCTAATATCATACTTTAATGTTACTCTTGGACTAAGAACGTCACCAGTATTTTCTGCATCTGGGTCATGATCATCGCTAATTGTATAATGATCAAATCTAGCTCCTACAGATGCTTTTAACTTTTTCCATGAATAATCATATTGAGCAAAAACTCCTAATGTATTAACAGATTGATCTGCAACTGTTACATTATCGGTATGTGGGAAACTACCATCAGGATTTGGGTTATCAATATCTAAATACCCTAGTTTTTTATCTACTAAGTTACTAGCATTATCTTCTATACCCATTACTAAATTCGAATTATCGTACTTAGCATTATATTGTACTCCTACTGAGTAGGTAAAATCTTTTGTGTTTCCATAATCTTTCAAAGATTGTTCAGCACCATAATATGAGTCTCTATTTATTTTTTGTCCTGATGCAAATACAGAGAATAAATCATTTTTTCTAAAGTATTGCTCATAAGTAAGAGCTGCTGTTGTAAGGTTGTGTGTTAATGATTCGGCAATATCAGCTTCGTGTTCAGGATATTCAAATTTATCTCCTCCTCTTCTAGCTTCATTTATATGGAAAAAATCAAAGTAAAGTTTATTTCTAGTTCCAAAACGATGGTTTATTCTTGTACCTATTGTTATATTTTTTAATGATGCTATTTCAGAAAAATCATCACCGTTAGCATCATAAGGACTTCTATCTCTATAGAATCCATAAAGAGCCATACCTGTTTTGCTATCGGACGATACAACTGTTGAATTAAAATTAATTGTATAATCTTCTGCAATATCTCCATCTGTACCTACTCCTATTAAAGAAGTATTAATACCTGCTTCAAAGGTATTATTAATAGGATCTTCGAGAATAAGATTTATTGTTCCTGCAATTGCGTTACTTCCAAATAGTGCAGATCCACCACCTCTTATAATTTCTACACGTTTTATCATAGAAGACGGTATTAACTCTAGTCCGTAAACTCCTGCAAGTCCACTAAAAATAGGACGACTATTTATTAGAATTTGCGAATATGCTCCTTCCATACCATTCATTCGTACTTGAGAAAAACCACAATTCTGACAATTATTCTCCATACGTAAACCAGGACTAAAATTTAATCCTTCGCTTAAAGTGGCAGCTTGTATCATTTCAAACACTTTAGGAGATAATGTAGATACAATAGTTGTTGCTTCTCTTCTATTTGTTTCTCCTCTATCGCTTGTTACTACAACTTCGTCTAAACCTAGAGCATCCTCTTTCAACTCAAATTTAATTTCGGTTGTGTTGCCTTCTGTAAATGTTACTTCTTTTTCGGCAGAAGTATAGCCAATAAAACTTGCCATAACAGTAAATGTTCCTACAGGTACATCTATTATCTGAAAATGACCAGACCTATCGGTAGTTGTTCCTATAGTAGTTCCATTAATAGTTACACTTGCAAAAGGAATATGCTCTCCTTTACAAGTTACATGACCAATAAGGTTTGCATCTGTATTTTTATTCTGTGCAAAAGAAATTTGAGTTAGCACTATTAGAATAAGTAATAATTTTTTCATGTTTTTTTATTTTTATTAAGTTTAAATAAGAAAGAGCAAATGTATTAAAGCGTAGGTTAATCAAACATGATTAATATCAGTTTTATTTATAATTAATCTAAATAAGCATAAATTAAATAAAAGATGCTGATAATCAGCCACATAGACATGTGCACACATGTCTCGCTAATCAACTCTTAAAGATATATTGGCACAACAACATATTAAGGACGAAATAAAGCCCTTAAACCTCGTTGAAATCGATTTTAGTCTTGTTTAGATATATAAATAAGAGAAGATGCCTCTTTTGAGAAGATAGCTTTAATATTTGATAGTAATCCGATTATGATTGCACGCATAGGATTCATTTTACCAGTCATGTTTTTTTCTGAAATTAGACTAACATAAAAAGAATCGAACCACATTGGATAAACTTTTGTGAGTTTTAAGTCATTTTTTTCAAAAAGTATCTCAATTGTTTTTTTTGTGAAATGAAATAGGTGACGAGGTACATCGTAGGCAGCCCAATACTGTTTGTAGAATTTTGCATCGTAACTCTTGTAGTTTGGTAGTGCAATAATTATAAGTCCTCCTGGTTTAACAATTCGCTTTAACTCTGATATTGTTTCTACAATATCGAACCTATGTTCTAGTACGTGCCACATTGTTACTACATCAAAAGAAGAATTTGGAAATTGTTCTAGTGATAATTCTGAACTAATTTTTATTCCGAGTTTCTTCTCTGATATTTCTCTGGCTTTTTTTGTTGGTTCTACACCGCTTATATCCCAACCTTTATTTTTACAAAAACTAAGAAAGTCTCCTGCACCACATCCTATATCTAGAAGTGTTACGGGTTTCGAGTTGTGG
>JADGDT010000050.1:7826-22020 GCA_016744755.1 Ichthyobacteriaceae bacterium
TCTACACCGCTTATATCCCAACCTTTATTTTTACAAAAACTAAGAAAGTCTCCTGCACCACATCCTATATCTAGAAGTGTTACGGGTTTCGAGTTGTGGATTTCGAGTTGCGGGTTACGGGTTTGCTTCGAGCTATTTTGCTTTGAGCTTTGAGCTTTGAGCTTTGAGCTATTTTGCTTTGAACTATTTTGCTTCGAGCTATTTCCCTCTATGATAGAATATTTACTCTTCAGATTAATTGTTTTTACAAATTCGTAAACCTTATCGAATGCTGATTTAGTTTCTGATGAGTGCGAATTATATTCTTCCGATTCGTAATACTTTCCTATTTCTTGTGGTGAAGGTTGCGGGTTTGTCACTAACAATTCTGTTTCCTCGTCTATCAACAACGAGAACTCTTTTTTGGTAACAAGGTGATCTTTGCAAACCATGTAATCTTTTAATTCTTTTTTGGTGATGGGTGAAAGCATATTATTTGAGTTACTTTATTGTTATTTATTTATTCTCTTTGCGAACTTTTCGTAAAATTAAGTGTACTTTTTTTCTCGCAAAGACGCAAAGAAAAAAACGCAGAGACCGCAAAGGAATTTTATTTGTCTTCTGTACTTTGTTTCAATCTAAACTGAATTGCAATAAATGCCGATGCGGCGATTAATTTCCAATACAAATGACTGTTTGTACTCCAACTTAGATCGTTAAAATCTATAATAAATAGTACTGTAGTAATATACACTAATGCAATTGCAATAATTATTTTCCCTATTGTAGGCATGGTTATCTAATATCAAGTTTGTATTTATCGAGTAATAAATTTGCTCCTAAAGTAGAGAATTTTGCTTTCTTCATCTTGTTAACTTCCGGATCTATGCTAAAATTTATTGCAGTTGTAAAATCTACTTTTTCTAGATTTGAATTCTCAAATACAGACCCCATTAGATTACAGTTATCAAATTCTGAAGACTGTAAATTGCTATTAGAGAAATCTACTTCTACCAAACTAGAATTGTAGAACTTGGTTTTACTCATCTTTAAATTAGAAAATAACGAGTAGTCTAGAGTGCAATTATTAAAAGAAAACGAAAGTAGAAACTCATTACAAACGCTAAAATCTACTCCAATAATTTTGCAGTCTAGAAACTCAACATCCTTAAAAGAAACGTCTCCAATTATTGCTGAACTAAAATTACATCCATCAAATTTACACTCAATAAATTCAGTATTATAAAAGTTTATTTCAGAAAAATCGCAGTTTATAAATTCGCAAGAATCAAATTCTACGTTATTCAAATCTTCTTTCTTGAACTTTTGTTTTTTGTGTTTTTTATTGGTTTGTAATTGCATTGTTGTTGCTGTTTTCTCCCGCAGATTTCGCTGATATCCACAGATAAATTAATATGAAAAATATTGAATTAATATTTGTTCCACGTGAAACCTTTAAAATCATAAATACTAAGAATGCGGAAAAAGGAATAAAATCACAAATTAAACTTAAACTACCTCCCCATATAAACCAACAATACAGAAATATCAGCAGGTGAAACTCCAGATATTCTCGATGCCTGTGATATAGTTGTAGGTTTAATTTTCTCTAATTTCTGCTTTGCTTCAATAGACAAAGACTTAATCTTTGAGTAATCGAAAGCAGATGGTATTTTAACATTTTCCAATCTACTTAATTTATCGGCATTTGCCTTTTCCTTATTTATGTAGCCTTGATACTTTATAATAATTTCTACTTGTTCTAGAACATCAGAATCAAACTCATTATGATCTAGAAAATCTTTTACTTTATTAATTTCAAATACATCAGCAAGGTCAACTTGTGGACGTGAAATTGCCTTAATAAACTTAGCAGATTGTTTTACTAGAGCAGTTCCTTTTGCTTCTAAAATAGGATTTATCTCTTCTGCTTTAACACTTGTTTTTTCTAAAAAAGAAACAAATTTATTTACCGAACTTCGTTTAGAATCTAAATTATCCATTCGTTCTTTTGAAGCTAAACCAATATCAAATCCTTTTGGGGTTAGTCTATCATCTGCGTTATCTTGACGTAACAGAGTTCTGTACTCGGCACGAGAAGTAAACATTCTGTATGGTTCATCTGTTCCCTTGGTAATTAAATCGTCTATAAGAACTCCAATATATGCCTCGCTTCTGCCTAGTATAAAATCATCTTTCCCGAATACTTTATTGTGAGCATTTACACCCGCAACTAATCCTTGTCCTGCAGCTTCTTCGTAACCTGTTGTTCCGTTAATCTGACCCGCAAAGAAAAGATTATTAACAGACTTAGTTTCTAGTGTATGCTTGAGTTGTGTAGGAGGGAAATAATCATACTCTATTGCATAACCAGGACGCAACATTTTAACATTCTCAAATCCATCCATACGTTTCATTGCCAACATTTGAATATCTTCTGAAAGCGAAGTTGAAAATCCATTTACATACATTTCTATAGTTCCCCTACCCTCTGGCTCAACAAAAATCTGATGCCTATCCTTAGTAGAAAATCTATCAATCTTATCTTCAATTGAAGGACAATATCTTGGTCCCACTCCTTGTATTCGTCCTGTAAACATAGGAGAATCATCGAAGCCTGTACGAAGAGTATCGTGTACAATTGGATTTGTATATGTTGTAAAACAACTTAGTTGATCCACTAATTTTGGAGTATTTGTATAAGAGAATTTACTTGGATTAACATCGCCTGGTTGTTCTTCCATTTTAGAAAAATCAAGAGAACGAGAATCTACCCTTGGTGGAGTACCTGTCTTCATTCTTCCAGATTCGAAACCTAAATCAACAAGTTGTTCTGTCAATCCAAAAGCAGATGCTTCTCCTGCTCTACCTCCCCCAAATTGTTTATTCCCAATATGAATTTTACCGTTAAGAAAAGTACCGTTGGTAAGAATAACAGACTTAGCTTTAATTTCTATTCCGAGTTGTGTTTTTACTCCAACTACAGTGTCACCATCAAGCAGGATATTCGTTACCATGTCGGCAAACAAATCTAAATTATCTGTATGTTCTAATTTTAATCTCCAGTTTCTTGCAAAGGCAATTCTATCTGATTGCGCCCTCGGACTCCACATTGCAGGCCCTTTTGAAGTATTTAGCATACGAAACTGAATCATTGTTTCGTCGGAAACAATACCCGAGTAACCACCAAGTGCATCAATTTCTCTTACAATCTGACCTTTTGCAACTCCGCCCATGGCAGGATTACAAGACATCTGACCTATTGTCTCAAGATTTAATGTAACCAATAAGGTTTTAGAACCAAGGTTAGCAGCTGCGGCTGCGGCTTCTGCGCCTGCATGTCCTCCACCAACAACAATAACATCATATACATTTGGAAATACACTCATCTAAAAAACAATTAACAATTAGCAGTTCTAAAATATCAATGTGCAATAAAAAATACTGAATTACACTTTGTGTTCCACGTGAAACATTGAAAGAAATATTATAAACAACACCTCAACTTGAAGTACCAAAAAAGCAAGTTAAGGTCTTGATTTTTAAGCCCGCAAAGATAAACAATAATCTTCTTTAGAACGCATTACAATTTTATCGTTTTCGGTTTTATCTTTAAAACCAAAATAATGTAGAACACCATGCATAATTACTCTGTCGAGCTCGTCTTTAAAATCAATATCTAAATCTTTTGCATTTTCTTTTACACGTTGTATGCTTATAAAAATATCTCCAGAAATTAAATCTCCCATAACGTAATCGAAAGAAATTATATCTGTTAAGGTATCGTGCTCTAGAAACTCTACATTAAGTTTAAGAAGATAATCATCGTCGCAAAAAATGTATTGCAACTCTCCTTCTTCTTTATCAAAATCTAGTATGCATTTAGATATCCATTCGCTAGTAGAAGTTTCGTCTTCAAGTTTGAAATCTAATTCGTAATTAAAATCTATCATTATTTATTGTTAATTTTAGTATTGTAAAACTCGTTAAAATCTAAATTGTTTCTACGTAAATACTCTTCTGTTGGAGGGATAATATCTGGAGTAAAATCATAAGAATCATCTCCATTAATTATTTGTTTACCTACTTTGCTTTTTCGTTTCTTTTCTTTCTCTTTTGATTCTCCCTTAAAATCTTTCAATAATTTTAGGATGTTATTTTGATGACGAACAACCTCGGCACTACTACTTTGTTTTAACAGAGCTTTTTTTAATTGTTTAACTTCCTCGTCCATCTTAGATTTTGAGCCTCCATTTAGTTCATTATACTTATTTCTGATATTCTCTTGTTTCTTAATTAAATCAGAAATTTCCTCATCAGAAAGTTGAGTGCCGTTATCCCCAGGTTTCTGCTCTCCATTCTCACCTCCATTCTCACCTCCATTCTCACCTCCATCCTCTCCTTTGTTCTTCTCGCCTTCGCCATTCGGTTTTTGCGATTGAGAATTAAGTTGTTTCTGCTGATCAATTAAATCTTGCGGTGTTCCTTCTTTTCTTTCATTTCCATCTTCTCCTTCTCCAGATGAATTGGCATCAGCATTGTTCATTTGCTCAATAATATCACTTAGCAAATCGGTAACAGAATTTATATCTGTAAGCATTTCCCTTTGAGTTTGATTTAGTTTAAAAGAGTTTCCACTTTCGTAAACATCATTAAACTCATTTTGATATTGTTGTAATGGATAAATTAAATCGAAACTAGCACGAGTAAAGTACTTATTTTCTATTGCAAAATTATACAAACTAGAATTTAGAAAAGACAATCTTGATAAAATATTGTATTGCTTATTATGATCCTCTAAGCTAGAAAGATTGTAATTAACAATTAGAGATTCTTCATCGTAAGAAGACGATAAGTAGCTGTTGAATAAGAAATTAAGAAGTTCTAAATCAACCGACATACTTTCTCCGCCACCACCAGATATACTAGATTTTGATTTAAGTTTAGAAAGAACTTTCTCAGAACTTTTTTTCATTTTTTTCTTATCGGAATCCTTACTCTTTCCTGACTCATTTTTAAGGTTGTCTATTTCTTTCTGTAATTCCTTTTTTAGTTCGTCTGAGCCTTTAAGTTTCGAATACTTTTCTAGTTTATCTTCTAGCTTAGTTACTTGGTCTTTTATGTGATTAGTTTCAGTTGGGGAAGGTTTATCTGATAAATTTTTTATTGCATCATCTAATTTCTTAGCATCTTTTGTTAAAGATTTCAGCATTTGAGATGATGCAATTTTACGTAATAAATTTAAAGTTTTCTTTTGTTGAAATTCATTTTTAGCCTTTAATTCATCAGATTTTTTGGGAGTACTTAATTCGGTTTTATTATCTTTTAATGCTTCATTAATTTCTTTCAGAAGTTCTTCTTGTGCTTTAATTGCGTCTTCAATTTCCTTCAACATTTCTTTATCGTTGATAGAATTCAAATTCTTTAGCAGTTCTTTCTTGTGTTTTAAACTTCTCTCTAAATCAAATTTAAGTTCTTGTAACTCTTCTTGTTCATTCTTCTTCTTTTCTTGAAAATCAGTAGAGCTATTATTTAAACTATCAAGTGTAATTTGTTTTTCAAGATCAATAGAAAACTCCTCAACTAAAGAATCTTTTATAACGGAATTATTTATTGCTAGATCTTCTTTTGTAAAAACTTGTATAGGAAAATTAGTAGAATATGTTGTCTTACTACCATATATTTCGTCGTTATCTGAAACAAAGAAACGGATAACGGCATTACCCGATAATTTCATATCTCTAGTATCAACATCAAATCTTTTATTAGAGAGTTTCTTATTTGAAGTATTGAAATATTTAGATTTAAAGACTTTACCTTTCATTAAAATTTGATAACCATACTTTACTAATCCATAATCATCGGAAGCAGAAAAAATAAAAGAATTAATTCCTAAAATTGAAGGAGAAATTTTTAAAACATCAACATTAAGTTTAGGATGGGCATCTGGTAAAGCAGTAATTTTATAGTCAAAAGAAATATAATTTTTTAGCTCATTACTTGAAATATACATTTGGTAATCAAAACTTTTATTTGCAATTATGGAGTTGGAATAAAGGTTATCCTTAACGATAAAATTTTGAGTAGTGCTATCTGATTTAAAAGTTATATTGCTGACATTACTTGATTCTATAGACCATTTTAAAGCACTCCCTTCTGCTACACTAACATCTGAAATACTCGTAAATACTTTTGTTGATAATTTGGTGTATGCTGGAGGAGTTACCTGAAGTTTTAAAGACTTAATTTTAGGAGGGTATATTAATTTTAAGTTATAACTGTACGATTTAGTTTTTGTCTCCCCAATTCTAAATTCAAGGTTAGATTCTACATTTGAGAAACTATGTGTATTGAATTTTGGCTTGTTAGATGTTTCAAAAATATTATCTCCTACAAATATAAATAATGGAGAATTATTATCAGAAAGTATTTTGTATTTCAGTTTGTAAACTTCTCCTTCTACAACAGATAAGTTTTTGTTTAAAATTTGAATTTTAAAATCTAAAGGCTTTTCAAATTTTTGGTCGAAAGAAATAATTCTTTTAGAAGGACTACCAACAAATCCCTCGTAATTAACTACAGAAATAATAGAAAACAAAATCAAAGGAATAGCGAGTAGCCTAACAAAAAGATGTAGATTTTTGAGATTTAATGTTTTGATAAAATCGAATTCAAAAAGATTTAATTCAAGTTGTTTAATACTTTCCAAAACTAAATCGCCATCACCTTGCGATTTCAATTGAAGTAGATTTAATAATTTATCATCAATGGCAGAATTCTTATTTCCAATATTTTTAGATGCTTCAACAAAACTAATTTGAAATTTAGGAACAAAACTTTGAATTAGTGGATAAGTAATCTTGTAGATAATCCAAAAAACAGAAGCAGAAATAGCCAAATAGAAAAGAAAAGTTCTGTAAGAAGATGGTAGATAAAAAATAGATTCAACAAAAAGGTATAACAAAAAATATCCTGTAAAAAAAAGAGTAAATACAACAAGACCCTCCAAAACCTTGTACTGATAAAGGCGCTGTATGTATTTCTGTATTTTCTGTTCTATTGTTGATTTCATAAAAAAGATGAAAAGGTTAAAGGGTGAAATAGCTAAAAGATTATCGTAACCATATCTCCCTTTAACCTATTAACCAAATAATGAATATCAGTTAAAAATCACTCAATTAAAATATTAACTTTGCAAAACTTTTGTGCTAAATACATTTAACCACAAAGTACGCAAAGGTAGGCACAAAGTAATACAAAGAATATTTTTTATAAAAAGATAAGATTAAAATATGATGGCTAAAAAAGTAAGAGTTCGTTTCGCACCAAGTCCGACTGGTCCATTACACATGGGAGGTGTTCGTACAGCATTGTATAACTATTTATTTGCCAAAAAACACGGGGGTGATTTTTTGTTGAGAATTGAAGATACAGACCAGAAACGATTTGTTGAAGGCGCAGAAGAATATATAATAGAAGCTTTAAAATGGTGTGGGATTTCGCCTAACGAAGGTCGAGGTATTGGTGGTGATTTGGGTCCATACAAGCAATCGGAACGCAAAGAACTTTATGCTAATTATTCTGAATATTTAATTAAGAACAATAATGCTTACTACGCTTTCGATACTGCCGAAGAATTAGATGCATTGCGTAACGAGTACGAAGCCAACAAAAAAGTTTTCACTTATAATGCGGAAGTTAGAGGTAAATTAAACAACTCACTTGCTCTTTCTCAAGAAGAAGTGATGAATAAAATCGAAGCTGGAATACCTTACGTTATACGTTTCAAAATGCCAGAAGATGAGCTTTTAGATCTTACCGATCTTATCCGTGGCGACATGAAAGTGAATACTTCTGCTTTAGACGATAAGATTTTGTTTAAATCTGACGGTATGCCAACTTATCACCTAGCTAATATTGTTGATGACCATTTAATGGAAATCTCTCATGTAATTAGAGGAGAAGAGTGGTTACCATCTATGGCGTTACACATAATGCTTTACAAAGCTTTTGGTTGGGATATTCCTGAATTTGCTCATCTCCCACTCCTGCTAAAACCAACAGGAAAAGGAAAACTTAGCAAACGTGATGGCGATAAAATGGGATTCCCTGTTTTTCCACTAGAATGGAAAACTGAAGAATCAACGTCTATAGGATATAGGGAGGAAGGATATTTTAGTGAAGCTTTCATAAATATGCTTGCTTTCTTGGGATGGAATCCTGGTACAGAAAAAGAACTTTATACTTTAGACGAATTGGTTAACGATTTCTCTCTTGAAAAAGTTAGCAAGTCGGGTGCAAGATTCGACCACGATAAAGCAAAGTGGTTTAATCAACAATGGATGCAGTTGAAGTCTGATGAAGAAATTGCAGAATTATTCCAAGTAGAATTACAAGAAAAAGGAATAGTTGAAGAAGGACAATACGTAAAAAACATTGTTAGTTTAGTAAAAGAAAGAGCAGTTTTTGTAAAAGATATATGGGAACAATCATCATTCTTTTTCGAAGCTCCAACTGAGTACGATGCCAAGGTAATTAAGAAACGTTGGAAAGGCGAAATGAACCAACATATAGCCGATATAAAAGCTGTACTAGAAGGTTTAGAGTCTTTCACACGTGATTCTGCTCACGGTGCTGTAACTGCGCTGATTCAAGAAAAAGAATTGAATATGGGACAAATAATGAACTCGCTAAGACTTTGTATGGTTGGAGCTGGAAAAGGTCCAGATTTGTTTCAGATAATTGATATGGTTGGTAAAGAAGAAACGCTTGCTAGGTTGCAGAAAGGCGTTGATACTATTGTTAGATAGAAAATAATTTATAAAGTCACGCCCTCACTAATACTCATTCTCTTTATTAGTGAGGGTGTGACTAAAAGTAAAAACAGGGATTTTGCTGATTGGCGAAATCCCTGTTTTTATTTATCTTTGATATTCAACGTTTAGAAACATGAAAAAAGAAACTGCGATAAAATTATTTCAAGACCAAAGAGTTAGAGTTGGTTGGGATAATGAAAAAGAAAAATGGTATTTCTCAATCATTGATGTTATTGGGGTATTAGCTGAAAATAAAAGACCTAGAAAATATTGGTCAGATTTAAAAAGCAAATTAAAAATAGAAGGAAGTCAACTGTCCGAAAATATCGGACAGTTGAAAATGATAGCAACTGATGGTAAAATGCGACAAACAGATGTCGCAGATACAGAGCAGTTACTTCGGTTAATCCAATCTATTCCATCGCCAAAAGCTGAACCGTTTAAATTGTGGCTAGCTAAAGTTGGGTACGAAAGAATAGAGGAGACAGAAGATCCTGAAAAATCATTTGATAGGGCAATGGAAACTTATCAGAAAAAAGGTTATTCATTAAATTGGATAAATCAAAGGATAAAAAGCATTGAAGTAAGAAAAGAGTTGACAGACGAATGGGACTCAAGAGGTGTGAAAAAAAGGACAAGAATATGCTATTCTAACAGATGAAACGAGCATGAAGAACATTTTCTCAAACTAGGAAATGATTATATCTTATGCGAACACCATCTGACCAAAAAATAAAATTAGAAACAGATGAAATAACAAAAGCTTAGACAGGAATGACTACTCGTGAGTATAAAGATTACAAAGACCTGAAAAAAGAAAACTTACGAGATAATATGACCAATTTAGAGTTGGTTCTTAACATGTTAGCAGAAGCATCAACAACTGAAATTTCTAAAGAAAAAAATCCTGAAACTTTTGAAGAAAATAAAACTGTAGCTCAAAAAGGAGGTAAAGTAGCAGATGCAGCTCGAAAACAATTAGAGAGTACTACTGGAAAAAAAGTGCTAACTTCTATAAATGCGAGGGAATTGAGAAAAGGATTAGATAGTAATAGTATTGAAGAATAAGAGATGTTTTTCACGCATATATTATCTGATTGTAAAATACTTAAAGCCAAAATATAAAATAGCTGGTAAAGGTCCAGATTTGTTTCAGATAATTGATATGGTTGGTAAAGAAGAAACACTTGCTAGTGTTGCAGAAAGGCGTTGAGACTATTGTTAGATAAAACACCATTTATAAAGTCACGCCCTCACTAATACTCATTTACTTTATTAGTGAGGGTGTGACTAATAGAAAAACTAAACAGGGATTTCATCCTTCGACTACGTTCGGTAGCCTAAGTGGAATCCCTTTTTAATTCTATATTTGCAAAAAAAACAAATACACTTGAGTACAAAACTAAAAGCACACATTGCACTAACACTAGTTGCTATTTTCTACGGATTAAATTATTTGATTGCGAAAGATGTAATGCCAAATTACGTTGGAGCATTCGGGTTTATTGTTGTTAGAGTAATTGGAGCAAGTATTTTGTTTTGGGGTTTAGGGTTATTTGTAAAAGACAAAGTTTCCAAAAAAGATTTCCCTAGATTAATACTAAGCGCATTGTTTGGAGTAGGTATAAACATGATGATGTTTTTTAAAGGGCTGAGTTATACTACGCCTATAAATGCTTCAATAATTATGGTTTCTAATCCTATAATTGTATTGTTAATTGCTGCCATAATCCTGAAAGAAAAAATAACAAGACGTAAACTACTGGGAATAATTATTGGAGCCATTGGAGCAATATCACTTATTGCTTACGGTAAAGAAGTAAGCTTAACTGGCGAAAATGTTAAACTTGGTAATTTAATGATACTTGTAAATGCAGCTTCGTATGCAATGTATTTGGTAGTAGTAAAACCACTTATGCAGAAGTACCATCCCATAACAATTTCTAAATGGGTATTTCTATTTGGGTTATTCATTGTTCTGCCTTTTGGTTACACTGAGTTTATGGAAATTTCGTGGAAAACTATGCCTTTAAATATGTTACTTAGAGTTGGATACGTTATTTTGTTTACTTCATTTTTTGCTTATCTACTAAACATATACGCACTTAAAACTATAAAAGCATCAACAGTAAGTTTTTATATTTACCTGCAACCACTTATTGCTACAGGGGCATCTATGTATTTAGGAAAAGAAATGATTTCATTTCACGAATTACTGTCGGCAAGTATTATATTTTTTGGGGTTTACTTAGTGAACACAAAAAGTAAAACTACATTTGCCACCTCAAAAAACATTCATTAGATGCCAGACTACAAACAAAAAGAAGTATATCGTTACCTAATAATTTCGTGGATATTTGTGGCAATTGGTTTTCAAGGTTGGAGAACTTTGTTCAACAACTTCGGAGTAGATGTAGTTGGTATTTCAGGACTCGAAGTTGGAGCTATTCAATCTATCAGAGAAATACCTGGATTCTTATCTTTCCTTGTAATCTACATTCTTATTTTTATTAAAGAACAAAAGTTATCAGCATTAAGTTTGCTAACAATGGGAATAGGGGTTTTGTTTACGGGGCTTCTACCATCTTTCGAAGGATTATTACTTACTACATTTGTAATGTCGGTGGGATTTCATTATTTCGAAACTACTAGTTCTTCTCTTATCCTTCAGAATTTCAATAAAGTAGATTCGTCAATTGTTTTTGGTAAATTACGTGCTGTAATGTCTTTGAGTAATATTGGTGTAGGTGCTGTAATTGTAGGTCTATCTTATGCTTTTCCTATAGAATATAATTTTTTACTGATAGGATTAGTTACTGTTGCCGGAAGTATTTACCTTTTAATAAATCAGCCTAAGGTTGATGAAACTCACGAACAACATAAGAAATTCTTCCTTAGAAAAAAATACTGGCTTTACTACGTTCTTAACTTTTTAAGCGGTTCTCGCCGACAGATATTTGTAGTTTTTGCTGTATTTCTACTAGTAGATAAATACAATTTTTCTGTAGCAGAAATTGCAGCTTTATTTATTGTTAACAATATTATTGGTTACTTCGTAAATCCGCTAATTGCAAAATCTATAAATGCTTTTGGCGAAAGGAAAGTTTTGAGCTTTGAGTATATCGCATTAATCTTTATTTTCTACGCTTATACTCAATGGGATGCAAAATGGGGTGTAGCACTACTTTACATTTTAGATCATATTTTCTTCAACTTTAGTTTCGGACTAAAAACATATCTCCAAAAAATTGCCGATCCAAAAGATATTGCACCTTCTAATGCAGTTGGTTTTGCTATAAATCATATCGCAGCAGTAGTTATTCCTTTTGTTGGTGGTGTAATGTGGATGACAAACTGGCAATTGCCTTTTTATGCTGGTGTTGGTTTGAGTATACTATCGTTGGTATTTGTACAAATGATAAAAACAGAGAATACTGACGATTAAAATATAAAGTTTAGTCCCAAACACCATCAAAATAATACAGCCTTCAATACTAAATAATTGATATTTGATAACTAAAAACTGTTAATTGCACATTGATAATTGATATTATGTGCCAATTCCCACTTTACGTTTTTAGTCCTCAATGGCAATCCTATTCACAAACACACTAGTCGGGTCTTTTGCCCAAAAGCAAAAGCCAGCCTACCGTGTTGTTCATTAGCCTTCCCATTTCTGGGCTAACACTACAATTGGGGGCATAAAAGTAAAAAGAGACGTTTATTATAACTTAGCCTAATATAGCTGTAATACCAATTATATTTATGGTTCTACCCTAAATGTTGTGGAACAATAGCCACCTTGAGCGTGGTTGGTGAGCGGAGCCAAACCAGAGCCGAATGTGGTCTATTACACAAATATCACATTGTGTAATCACTATTGCTATAGATCTTTCGACAACATTTCCTTTTGTTCCCCATTAGGCTTCGCTCAGGGCAGGCAACAAAGGAAATTCCGCTACCCATGACAACTTTGTATTTATCTCGCAAAGTCGCAGAGCCGCAAAGCTGATTTTCTTAGCGCCTTAGCGACTTTGAGAGATTCAAATCGTCATTAGCTCATTGGAGTTTTTTGAGAAAAAAACTTAGGCCTCAAGATGACGACTATTCTAAATTACAACTTCCACACAAATAAGGGTAGAACCAAAAGATCTATATAAGGCTAACACCCAATACTCTATTATATATCATAGTTTTATTTAAAAAAACTAAATAATTTTAGGGATTAAAATTTAATCCTTATTTTATTATTATGAATAAAAATAACTACACCCTATTCCTAGTATTAGTATTATTAGGAATATCAAACGTTATGTTTTCTCAGCAAACAAAAGAAACTGCTACTCAAGCAGTATTAGGCGAAAATACAGCCAATAATAGTGCTGGTGATCATTGGTTTAAATATACTCCTTCAGTAGATGGAATACTCACAATTTCTTCTGTTGGTAAAACTACAGCAGATACTTATGTGATTTTATACGATAGCAATGAAAATACATTAGCTGGGAATGATAACACATCACAATCATTACAATCAGAAATAAAAATAGAAGTTGTATCTGGTAGCGAATACTTTATTAAATGGAGGAATTACCTCACATCTGCTACCTATGCTTGGGATTTATCAATCAGAGATATAGAAGATGGTGATTTTTGTTCGAATGCTTTAGATGCAATAGAAGGAAATAATAATATAGACCTATCTAATTTATTTAATGGTAGCAAATGGCTTAAATATACTCCTACAATAGATGGTTTTTTAACTCTCGATAATACAATTACCCCTAATAATACATGGATCGAGATATATTCTGACTGCAATAATAATTGGATACAAAATTTTTATAATAAAAAGGAATACATTGTTGTTGAAGCCAATAAAACTTATTACTTTAAGTGTAAAGATTACACTACTTCTCTTGAATTTAACTTATCAATTAGACCATTTGAAGATGGTGATTTTTGTTCTAGTGCTTTAGATGCCGTAGAAGGAACTAATAATATTGATCTATCTAATGGTAGTAAATGGCTTAAATATACTGCTACAATGGATGGTTTTTTATCTCTAGAAAATGCAATTACCCCTAACAAAGAAGGAGATGAATGGATTAAGTTATATTCTGACTGCAATAATACTTTAGATTATTTTTATAACAAAAAAGAATATGTTACTGTTGAAGCAAATAAAACTTATTACTTTAAGTGTAATGCTAATACTCTTTCTCTTGAATTTAATTTATCAATAAGACCATTTGAAGATGGCGATTTTTGTTATAATGCTTTAGATGCTGTAGAAGGAGTTAATAATATAGACTTATCTAATGGTAGTAAATGGCTTAAATATACTGCTACAATGGATGGTTTTTTAACTCTCGAAAATGCAATTACTCCTCCCAATA
>JADGDT010000184.1 GCA_016744755.1 Ichthyobacteriaceae bacterium
TAAAGTGTCTATTTATCCAAGCCTTCAATTTGATCCACGTTACGATAAAGAGTACAAAATTGCATTAGAAGAGTACAAAAATAGTATGGAATATACAGCTGATTTTCCATCGAGCATGTACAATTTGGCTAATCTTAGTATAAAATCAGGTAACGATACTACAGCAGTTAAAATGCTGAGGGAATCGCTTAGAATAGATAATATGTTCTATCCATCTAGTGTGAACCTTGCAATATTATTAAGTAGAAATGGAAACTCTAAAGAAGCAAAAGAAGTATTACTTTCTGCGGTAGAAAAAACTCCAGATATATTTGATGGACATTACTATTTAGGCTTGCTTAGTGTAGAAGAAAATGATAACGATAATGCAATTAAGTATTTAACAAGAGCATTAGAATTACAGCCACAAAATAGTAGAGTTGCATACAATATAGGTCTTCTTTATCAAAAAATGCAAGATGCTAAAAATGCAGAGATTTATTTACTTAAAGCAATAGAAATTCAAGATAATGATCCTTCTTATTACTACGCTTTGGCTATCTATTATTTAAATACAAATCAGATTAAAAAAGTTGTAGAATTAATAGATGTGATGTGGGATAAGTTTCCCGAATCGGATTATACACAACAAGTTACTAATTTATTAAAAAAATAATAATTAGATATGAGAGGATATCTAGCCATTTTATTATTATCAATTGTATCGCAAACAAATACGTGGTCGCAATCAAATAAATCAAAACCCAATTTCATCATTATTTATTCTGATGATATGGGCTATGGCGATGTAGGGTACAATGGCATTGAAGACATTAAAACACCCAATATAGATAATTTAGCACACGAAGGAATAGAGTTTACTCAAGGCTATGTTTCTGCCTCAGTTTGTGGACCTTCTCGTGCTGGATTATTAACAGGCGTTTATCAACAACGTTTCGGAATGGGCGAAAACCCATCTGCAAGTGATTTCCCCAATACTGTAAAATCTCGTGAATCAGGTTTGCCAACATCACAAACAATACTCCCCGAAATTTTACAGAAAAATGGATATAAAACAGGTATGGTTGGGAAATGGCACTTAGGAACAGGCGAAGATTTAAGACCGTATAGTAGAGGTTTCGACTTTTACTATGGATTTGTAAATGGATCTCATTCTTACTACAAAGCAAGAAATAAGTTTAGTAAGAAAAAAGAATTCTGGCCTATTTTCAGAAATGATAAAATGGAAGAATTTGATGGATACCTAACCGATAAATTTACTGAGGAAGCTGAAGGATTTATCAGAAAAAATAAAAACAATCCATTTTTCTTATATGTTGCATATAATGCCGTACATCATCCTTGGGAAGCGCCTCAACACCACTTAGATTCTGTAGCAAATATTACACCTAATGGGCGTAAAGTTTTTGCAGGTATGACGTGGGCTTTAGATTTAGGAATTGGTAAAATTAGGTCAACTTTAAAAGAACTTGATATTGACGATAATACAGTGATTGTATTTATTAGCGATAATGGAGCAGGAAGAAATAAAAATAATGCTAAATACATTAAAAAAGACCCTAAATGGGGAAATAAAATTAATTCAAATGGATCATTAAGAGGCTATAAAGGAGATACTCACGAAGGAGGTATTAGAGTCCCTTTTGTAATACACTGGCCAAATACCATAGAAAGTAAAATTAAAAATGGTAAAGAGTTTACATTGCCTGTTTCAAGTTTAGATATAGCTCCCACAATATTAAGTTACCTAAATATTGATGCAGGATATGAGCTAGATGGTGTAAATCTTATACCTCATATGGAAGGTACATCAGACAAAAGACCACATAATATAATGTATTGGAGACGAGGAAATGACTATGCAATACGAAAAGGAGATTGGAAGTTGAGTTGGAATGATCAAGGAGATAACTCTAGGGAAACACTTCTGTTCAACTTAGCAGAAGATCCATTTGAAAAAAATGATTTATCAGCTAAAAATCCAGAACTAAAAAAAGAATTACAAGAAATATTTGATACATGGGATAGCAAATTGCCAGATTCTAAATGGTGGAAAGCTCCAATTAATAGAAAAAGAAATTAATAATAACATTATATGAGACTCAAAAAATACCTAGTTTTTTTATTTACTATAATTATAACTTTTGCAAACGGACAAGTTAAACCACAGAAGAGGGTAGATGCAAAAGACCTTAGCGATAAGCAAATAACAGATGCATTGCTTACAAGTTCTTATTATTTTTGGCAAAAAATAAGACACGAAAATGGGATGTACTACGATGGGTTTCACAAAAAACAAAAATCAACAGAAAGAGGTTCTATTGCCAATGCAGGTATGGGATTAATGTCGTTATGTATTGGTCACGAACTTGGTTTTGAGCCTAAAGCCGAAGCTAAGGTTGTAAAAACATTACTAACAATTAGTGGCTATACAAAAGGGTTTAAAGTAAGTAGAAACCAAAAGGGATGCTTTATTCATTTTTTCGAGATGAATACAGGAGAATCAATAGGTAAAAATTTCAGCCCTATTGATACAGATATAATGATTGGTGGAGCACTTTTTGCAAAAAACTATTTTCCAGAAAACGCTCAGATTGCAATGCTTGCTGATAATTTGTACAAAACCGTAGATCATAATGTATTTGTAGGCGATTGGAGAAAAGGACAGATTATGCTAAACATGTTAGAGGATGGTAGTGCCGATAAGGGACAAACATTGCCATACAACGAATACATGATAGTTGCATGGATGGCAAAAAATCATCCAAACCACAACGAGGATTCTCAAAAACTTTGGAACAAATTTTACGCTAATACTAGTAAATTAAAAACTGCTCAGTACAAAGATTTAGAGCCAGTTATTTCGCCATCGCCAAAAAGATTTACATCAATGTTTACATTTATGTTTAACTACATGTATGTACATGGTTTCTCAAATAACCCAGAGTTTTTGCAACAAATGAAAAATGCGGCCTTAACTGATAAAGCGTGGTGGAACGATCAGGACTTAGAAGGAAAACAAGATTACGAATGGGGAACAGGTGCTGGAATTAATTTGAGAGGATACTCTGCCGATAAAATTTATTTAGATAAACTAGGTAATACAAATCATATAGTATCACCACATATCTTAGCAGGATTTGGGCCAGTAATACCAAATATTGTAAGAGAAGATCTTATAAAAATGTACAGAGACGATAGATTGTTGGGACGATTTGAACTTGAACCAAGTTTTGAAGTACTTTGGCGATATAGTTACAAGAATACAAAGTGGAAAGCCAAATCTATACAAGGTGTAGATTTCTCTACAATGTTATTTGGATTATCATCGCTACCAGAATATTTAGGACCTGAATTCTTTAACAAGTACAACGATTTTTTTGGAGAAAATAAAAAAAAAGATGAAGATGATGGTGTTGGATTTAATGAACAAGAAAATATTAGATATATAGATACAGTGTATTTTAATAAAAAATATAAACCTGTATCTGTTATAGATTCGGCTAGATTCATAGTATATAAAATATACGATGACGAAAGCAAAACTGAAGGAAGATATTTGAAAACTAAAGTTTCGGGGGAGGTTCTTTACGATGCTAATTATTCAAATATGGAAAAAAAGGAAAAGCATGGTTCTAGGAAGGCTTATTGGTGGAATGGAAAATTAAAGTATTCTATAGACTATTCGCATAATAGGTTTAATGGAGAATTAACAACTTATTATAAAACAGGACAATTAAAAAGGAAAGATTATTTTGTTGCTGGCGAATTCAAAAAAGGAAATTGTTATACAAAGGTAGGTAAGGATACTACTCACTTTGATTACCTAGTAAGACCGAAATATATTGGAGGTATAGAGGAATTTGCAAACACGATTAATTCTAATTTAGAATATCCTAAAGATGCTAAAGGACTATTGATGAGTGAAGGGAGAGTAATAGTTCAATTTGAAATAGGTAAAGATGGGAAGGTAAGAAATCCTAAGATATATAAATCTTTATCAGATATATTTGATGATGAAGTAATCCGAGTTATTAGTCTTATTGGCGATTTTGAACCTCAGAAGATAGAAGGTAAAGTTGTTAAAACTATTATGTATCTACCTGTGAGTTTTAGTAAAAATGATTGGTGTAGAGTACAATCATCACCTACAATGTATAGACCTAAATCATCTACTTCATATAACAATTACTATCAATATTAGGGACTGATAAATTAGTAAAAAAATAAAATGAGAAAAATTAATATCATATCTGTATTATTTCTAGTTCTAGTAGGTTGTAACTCAATAAAACGGTCAAAAGAAACACAAGTAATAGAAAAAACTATACCAACACATAAATCTATAGCTAAGGATTACCAAAAACCAGAGTGGTT
>JADGDT010000051.1:0-15578 GCA_016744755.1 Ichthyobacteriaceae bacterium
TGTTACCATTGCTGTAATATTCTCTTTTGGTACAATTGGTTTAATGGGGTATGACATTACAATTCTTACAGGACTTATTCCTCCGTTAATTATTGTTATTGGTTTTCCTAATGTTATTTTCTTGCTGAATAAATTTCATCACGAATACTCTATACACGGTAATAAGATAAAATCAATTTCAAGAATAATAACTAAGGTAGGTAATGCTACTTTACTCACAAATACTACTACGGCGCTAGGTTTTGCTACTTTTATGTTTACTGATAGTTCAGTAATGAAAGAGTTTGGTCTTGTAGCATCAGTAAATATTTTTGGGGTATTTCTACTTTCAATATTACTTGTACCAATAATCTATAGTTTTAGAGGAAATCCCAAAAAACGACACTTAAAACACCTCGATAAGAAATGGACACATGGAATTATTGAGTGGATAAAGTCCATCATAGAAACTAGTAGACCTATTATTTATGCAGTATCTATTTTATTACTTGTATTAAGTATTATTGGTATTTATCAGATGAAAATATCTGGGAGTATTATTGATGATATGCCTAAGGGGGCTGAGTTTTATAAGGATATTAAATATTTCGAAGATCAATACGAAGGTGTTATGCCTCTAGAAATAATGATAGACACCAAAAGGAAAGACGGTGCTTATAAGGCTTCAACATTAAAAAGAATAGATAGACTTGGTGAGTTTTTAAAAGATGAACCAGGACTGTCACATCCGTTTTCTATAGTTAATATTATAAAATACTCTAAACAGGCATTTTATAATAATAACCCAAAGTATTACCAATTACCGAATAATCAGGAACGTGGATTTATTTTGGAGTATGCTAAGAATTCTAATGCAGAGAGTAATAGTCAGAGGTTGAACTATGTAGATTCTACAGGTCGTTACGCTAGAGTAACCCTAATGATGAAAGATGTGGGTACCGATCAAATGGATATGATACAGGGTGATTTGCAACGCCAAGTATCTAAAATTTTTCCTGACGATAAGTTTGATGTAATATTAACAGGAGGAGCATTGGTGTTTTTAGAAGGGACACACTATTTGGTGTATAATTTATTTATTTCTTTATCTCTAGCAATACTATTAATATCATTGATAATGGCATATATGTTCCGTTCTCCTAAAATGATATTAATTTCGTTGATACCAAACCTTTTACCGCTAATAATTACAGCAGGGTTGATGGGATATTTTGGAGTTCCTATAAAACCTTCTACAATTTTGGTATTTAGTATTGCGTTCGGAATCTCTGTAGATGATACAATACATTTCTTAGCAAAATATAGGCAAGAGCTATCTTCTAGCAACTGGGCAATTAAACCTTCAATTATTAACGCAATTAGCGAAACGGGAAAAAGTATGTTTTATACTTCAATTGTTTTGTTTTTCGGTTTTTTAACTTTTACTTTATCTAGTTTTGGAGGAACACAAGCTTTGGGAGGATTAGTTTCTATAACTCTTTTAATTGCGATGATAACTAACTTGGTTTTACTCCCATCATTATTGTTGTCTTTAGAGAGACGACTTTCAAATAAAATAGACTTCAAAGAACCTATTGTTCCTTTAGATTCGGAAGATGAAGAGGACTAAAAAGTAGATTAATTGAATATTTAATTTAATACAATTATCATCATGCATATTGCTGTAGCAGGAAATATTGGTTCAGGAAAAACAACACTTACTAGGTTGCTTGCAAAACATTACAATTGGCGTCCTCACTTCGAGGATGTTGATGATAATCCATATTTAAATGATTTCTATCACGAGATGGAACGTTGGTCATTCAATCTTCAAATATATTTTCTTAACAGCAGGTTTAATCAGGTGACGGATATTCGCAAAAGTGGAGAAACTGTAATTCAGGATAGAACTATTTACGAAGATGCACATATTTTTGCTCCCAACCTTAACGATATGGGGTTGATGACTCAAAGAGATTTTGATAACTATAAATCGTTATTTGGTTTGATGGAGTCGTTTGTTCAACCTCCAGATTTGCTAATTTATTTACGTGCAGATATTTCTACATTAGTTTCTCAAATTCATAAACGTGGTAGAGAATACGAGAATACCATAAGTATAGATTATTTGAGCCGACTTAACGAACGTTACGAGGCTTGGATTTCTGGTTACGACAAAGGTAATTTGTTGATTATAGATGTAGATAACCTGGATTTTGTTAATAATCCAGAGGATTTGGGAGATATTATAAATAGAGTAGAAAGTCAAGTAAACGGATTATTTTAATAACTAATAAATTGTAGTAATTATGAAAAAAATATTGTTTATCGCTTTAGCTTTTGTTATGTCATTGCAGTTAAATGCTCAAGATAAAACAGAGGTTAATTCCAATCCAAATGCACCTGTTATTTCATTTGAATCAAATGTAGTAGATTATGGTGATATAGCTAAAGGCTCAGATGGGATAAAATATTTTGATTTTACTAATGGAGGCAAAGAGCCATTAATTATTTCTAATGTAAGGTCGTCTTGTGGTTGTACAGTGCCAGAGTATCCTAAAACACCCATAGGCCCTGGTCAAGATTCTCAAATAAAAATCAAATACAATACAAATAAAGTAGGACCTTTCAGAAAAACAGTAACTATTTATTCTAATGTAGAGGGTGGATCTGTAATTGTAACTGTAAAAGGTAGAGTGTTGGCAGAAGAGAAAAAGGTAGAGTAGATTACCGATTGAAAAATATACAAAAAAAGCGGCTTCATATTGAAGTCGCTTTTTTTGTATCCCGAACTTAAGTAATGAATTAAGTTATTTTGTTTTTTCCCAAACTAACTTGTCGCCAACATTTATTCCTAGTTTGTCTGATAATCCATCATTAATTTCCAAAACGTATTTCGCAGGAGCACTTGAAGGCAATGATTTTTCATCAAAAGGCTTTGCATATTTTGCTATGCTAACAATCTTTCCGCTAGCATCAGCATAAATAATATCAAGTCCTATACGAGTGTTTTTCATCCAAAAAGCTCTAGGCTTAACATCTGGAAAAATAAATAGCATTGAGTTATCATTATCCATATTGCTTCTGTACATCAATCCTAGTTGAGTGTGATAGTCGTCTTCAGCAATCTCCAAGTTAAAAGAATGTATAGTATCTCCAGTTGTTGCTAAAACTTGTAATTCGCCATGTTTTGTAAAAGGAATCTCTACTTTTTGTATTTTTTTGTGTTGCTGAGGTTCTTGTTTGTTACCAGTAATTGAACTTACAATATAGGTTGCTCCAAATGCAAGCATCAATATTATTGCTAAATATCCTAAATATTTATTTTTATTACTTTTTTTTGCCATTATTATTGCCTTTTGTTGAGTAGTTATAAATTCGGTTCTTTGATGTGTAAATTAAATAAACACCTATTAGAATAAGTGGAATACTTAATATCTGACCCATATTTAAAGTCATATTATCTTCAAATGCTTCTTGGTTCTCTTTTACAAATTCAATTAAGAAACGTACAGACCAAAGCATTGCCATAAATACTCCGAACACGTATCCAAGGTATTTTTTCTTATCAGTTTTTTTGAAAACATACCATAGTACACCAAAAGTAAGAAGGTATCCTAAAGATTCGTATATCTGAGAAGGATGTCGAGGAGTCATTGGGTCTGGTACATATGCATTTACAAAAACAAAGCTCCAAGGTAAATCAGATGCTTTACCAACAATCTCTGAATTCATTAAATTTCCTAATCTAATAAAAACTCCTGCTAATGCAACAGTTAGCGACATACGATCTAGAGTCCATAAAGCAGGCTTTTTAGCTACATGCTTAGAGAAGTAAATAAAAGTTAAAATCATACCAACAGCTGCACCGTGGCTAGCCAATCCTCCATGCCAGATTTTAGGTATTTCTGTTAAGTGTTGCGAGTAATAATCCCAATCGTAAAAGAAAACGTGACCTAATCTAGCTCCTATTATCATCGATATCATAGAGTACATGAAAAGAGAATCAAGAACCTCAATTTTAACTCCTTCTTCTTTGAAAATTCCTTTCAATAATTGATACCCCAAAATATATGCAAGAGCGAACATCAAACTATAAAATCTAAGTTCAAATCCGAAAAATTCTATTCCTTTTGGCACATCCCAAACTATGGATAGTAAAGTCATTATTTTTTAATATTTAGTTCTTTAGTCTTTATTTTTGGCTCTGGTACAGGATCGTGTCCATGACCTCCCCAAGGATTGCAACTTACAATTCTTTTTGCCGATAGCCAACCACCATAAAAAATTCCATGTGTTTGTAATGCCTCAATTGTATAGGTAGAACAAGTAGGAGAGTATCTACAGTTTGATCCTAAATATGGAGATAAAGCTACTTTGTAGAACTTTACGAACCATATTAATGGAATAGCTAGTATTTTGTTTAACTGTTTCACTATTTGTTTAATTGTTTAACTGTGTAATTGTTTAACCGATAGCTCCGTTACGGTATTACTGTTAACTGTTAATTGTTTCACTATTTGTTTAACTGTGTAATTGTTTAACCGATAGCTCCGTTACGGTATTACTGTTTCACTGCTAACTGTTTCACTGCCAACTAATTTACAGAAAATGTTGTTCCTTCTTTTCCATCTTTAAGCTGAATACCAACTTCCTTCAGTTTATCTCTAATTTCATCAGATAGTGCCCAGTTCTTATTGTCCCTTGCATCTTTACGCATCTGAATTAGCATGTCTACAACACCTGATAATTTATCTGAATTATTATCTACAATTACATCTTCTAAGCCTAGTATTTCAAAAACAAAACTGTTTAATGAGTTAACGAATAAATCTAAATCTTGTTTTGTAAGTGATGCTTTATTATCTGAAATTTGATTTGCAATTTTAATTGCATCAAATAAATGTGAAATTAAGATTGGAGTATTAAAATCGTCATCCATAGCAGTGTAGCACTTCTTAAGCCATGTGTCTACATCAAAAGTAGATTCTTTTTTAGCCTCCAACGAACTCAACAAAGCAATGCCATTCATTAATCTTTGATACCCTTTTTCTGAAGCTAGCAGAGCATCGTTAGAAAAGTCTAGCATGCTACGATAGTGAGCTTGCATCATGAAAAATCTAACAGCGCTAGGGTGGAACCCTTTATCTAATAAGGGAGTATCACCACTAAACAACTCATCAGGATTTAAAGTGTTACCCGTTGATTTGCTCATGCGTTTGCCATTAAGTGTAAGCATGTTTGTATGTAACCAATATTTAACAGGATCTTTACCATTTGCAGCTTTATTCTGTGCAATTTCACATTCGTGATGAGGAAATTTCAAATCCATTCCTCCTCCGTGAATATCAAATTGTTCGCCAAGATACTTAGTACTCATAACTGAACATTCTAAGTGCCAACCAGGGAAACCTTCTCCCCACGGAGATTCCCAATGCTGTAAGTGACTAGAAGATGCTTTTTTCCAAAGAGCAAAATCCTGAGGACTTTTCTTGTCTTTCTGACCATCGAGAGTTCTAGTGTTTGATTGAAGTTCTTCAATGTTCCTACCCGAAAGTTCTCCGTAATTATTGTCTTTATTATATTTTTCTACATCAAAATAAATTGATCCATCAACCTCGTAAGCCAAGCCTTTATCTAGAATAGTACGAGCCATTTTAATCTGCTCAACAATATGGCCTGTTGCAGTAGGTTCAATATCTGGTGGTAAATTGTTAAACAAACGTAGAACGTTGTGAAAGTCTACTGTGTAATGCTGAACAATTTGCATAGGCTCTAGTTTCTCTAGTCTAGCTTTTTTAGATATCTTATCCTCACCATCGTCAGAGTCATCTTCTAGGTGGCCAGCATCTGTTATGTTTCTAACGTAACGTACTTTATATCCAAGGTGCTGTAGGTAACGATAAATCATATCGAAACTTATGAATGTACGAGCATTGCCAAGGTGAACATTAGAGTAAACTGTAGGACCACAAACATACATGCCCACATGGTCTTCAACCACAGGAATGAAAGTTTCTTTTTTACCTACAAGTGTATTATATACTGATAAATTATTTTCTTTTATTGACATTTTTATGAAATGATAAGTTCATAGTTGATGATGGTAAATGTAAAGAGGATTTGTCTATAAACAGATTTATAGACCAAGAATATTAGCAACAACAATTACAACCATTTTCTATGGATTTAAAAAACTGTTTGTATTGTGCTAAGTTTGAAGTCTGCATAATTATAGTTACTAACTATTGTTAAATAGGTATATCATTTATTATTGGTGTATAAAAAACTTCAAAATAGAGTTGAACGAAGGTTTAGTATTCAGGAGTTTACTTTTGTAAATGCGATATATTGAGCGCAGTCGAAGTATCTGATAGATAAATTAAGTTCAGCTAATAGGTTGTGTTTTTTTAGTCAATAATTAAAAAAAATCCCCTCATATAGAGGGGACAAAAATAATATTCTTTTCTGATTTACACTAATTATATACCGTTGTAATCGGTATCTAATTTTATGTATTGCAAAAACTCTTTCTTTATCTTGTCGTCTTTAAAAACCCCTCCGTATTCTGATGTTACAGTACTTGATGATACATCGCTTATTCCACGTGAATTCACGCATAAGTGCTTTGCATCAATTATGCAGGCTACATCATCGGTGCCAAGTGCTTCTTGTAATTCTTTTACAATCTGCATAGTTAGTCTTTCTTGTACTTGCGGTCGTTTTGCATAGTACTCAACTATACGATTCATCTTAGATAAACCTATTACGCTACCTTTAGATATGTACGCAATGTGTGCTTTTCCAACTATAGGTAAGAAGTGGTGTTCGCAAGTAGAGTAAACAGTAATGTTTTTTTCTACAAGCATTTCGCCATACTTATATTTATTGTCAAAACTAGACATCTTAGGTTTGTTCTTAGGATCTAATCCTTTGAAAATTTCGTTTACAAACATTTTAGCAACCCTTCTTGGAGTTCCTTGCAAACTATCGTCAGTGAGGTCTAAACCTAAAGTTTCCATAATTGAAGCAAAGTGTCCTTCAATTATTTCTTTTTTTTGATCATCGGTTTTATCAAATGCATCATTACGCATAGGAGTATCTACAGACGTGCCTACGTGGTTATCACCAATGCTTTCAATTAACTCGTTTATGTTTTCTTTGATATTATCCATTTCAATATCCAAAAATTAAATTATTTGAATGATAAAATTTTATTAAGGGGGCAAATATAACAATTACTTGTTATTTAGAATAATTTTAAAGAGTAAATAATCCTTTTAAGGTTTAAAGCCTAAATACAATGTTGATATACTGTTTTTACTAGTCATTGGATGGTTATTGTATCAGTTGATGATTTGTGATTAAATAAAATGATAAGTTGTGTTTTTGAAGGACAATGGCACGAAAATTGATTATAAACGAATTAAAATTGTGATATTTTATTGAAATTAATTTTGAACTTAACACAATTTGTCTACTTTTGACAACATAAATATTAACAAATAATAAATCATTTCGCCTATAGGATATAATTCTACTTTATAAAAATTAATAGTTCCACACTAAAAACAAGTAGATTATGTCTGTACTTAATTTAAACGATTCCGAGTTAGTACGTCTTTATATTAATGGTGATGAGCCAGCCTTATCAGTATTAATTAAACGTCATAAAACTAAAATTTATAATTTCATTTATTCTAAAATTGGAGATGAAGTATTGACTGAGGATGTTTTTCAGGATACCTTTATTAAGGTTATTAATACACTAAAACGTAAAAAATACAACGAAGAAGGGAAATTTCTTTCTTGGGTTATGCGTATTGCTCATAATTTGGTAATAGATCATTTCAGAAAGGAAAACAGAATGCCAAAGTATGATAATACTGGTGAGTTCGATATTTTTTTACTGATAAAAGACGAAGAACTAAATATAGAGAAGAAATTAATAAAATCTCAAATTGAAACTGATGTTAAGTTTTTGATAGAAGAGTTGCCACAAGAGCAAAAAGAAGTTCTAATGATGAGACATTACAAAGATTTAAGCTTTAAAGAGATTGCCGAAAATACGGGAGTGAGTATAAATACTGCTTTAGGAAGAATGAGGTATGCTCTTATTAATCTTAAGAAAATGATAGAAGAGAAAGATTTAGTTATGCAATAATTACTAGTGCTTGCAATGTATAATGTTTGATATTTTATTTTGAAATATTTTTTTGGTGCAATAAGATTATTTTTTTTTCGTTATAATTGAAACTAAAATCTTTTTATGGATAAAAATTACATTCAATTAAATAACGAAAAAAACGTTATGGTTAAAGGCCCTAAAAATGAAACTATTAATTTTTTATTATCATATTCCAAAGCTCTTAAAGTTTTAAAGATTAGTAAAAAAGAAGAGTTTGAGATGATTTTAAATTAAAACAAAAAACAGCCTTTTAGGCTGTTTTTTTTATGAATTATATTCCCTTATCAGATGTCTATGGGAACTTAGGATATTTCTTAAAGTTTGGAGCTCTTTTTTCTAAGAAAGCATTTTTACCCTCTTGAGCTTCTTCCATTAAGTAAAACATCAGAGTTGCATCGCCTGCAAATTCCATCATTCCAACTTGTCCATCAAGTTCAGCATTAAGACCACGTTTAAGCATTCTTATTGCCATTGGCGAACGTTGCTGAATAAGTTGTCCCCATTCTATACCAGTATCTTCTAGTTTATCTAGCGTAACCACTTTGTTTACCATCCCCATTTTTTCAGCTTCTTCGGCTGTATATTGAAGATTTAGGAACCAAATTTCTCTAGCTTTTTTCTGACCGACGTGTCTTGCTAAATAAGAAGAACCAAATCCTGCATCGAAACTACCAACTTTAGGTCCTGTTTGTCCGAACTTGGCATTGTCAGATGCAATGGTAAGATCGCAAATTACGTGTAGTACGTGACCACCGCCAATAGCATATCCATTTACCAAAGCAATAACAGGCTTAGGAAGAGATCGTATTTTTTTATGAACATCTAAAACATTTAAACGAGGAACACCATTCTCGCTAATATATCCTCCAACTCCTTTTACATTCTGATCGCCCCCAGCACAAAAAGCTTTATCGCCAGCACCAGTAAGTAGTACAACGTCTATTGCAGAATCTTCTCTACAGATATCTAGAGCATCAAGAATTTGAAAATTTGTTTCAGGACGGAATGCGTTATACACACGCGGTCTGTTTATTGTGATTTTAGCAATACCCTCGTGCATCTCGAACAAAATATCGCTATACTCTCTAATGGTTTGCCATTCTCTACTTGCCATATTGTTATGTTTTTTTCAATGAAAGCAAATGTAAAAAAATAATAGGTTAGTGGTAAACTAAAAATGAAACTTTATTTTATTGGTTCTTAAATTTGTGATACTCTTGTTTTTGTTATCTCCAAATTAATTAATTGTTTCATTATTTATTGAACCATTGCTCTACTCAGATTTTATTCCTTCAATGTTATTATCGTTTATTAAATATATAGCATATTTAAAACCTTCACTAACATAAGCATTTAGTCCTCTTTCTGTTTCCCACCAATTATTTTCGTTGTAAACCTGATTTTGAGCACCTGCGATCTGAATTATAGTTTTACATTCTGATTCCTCAAATATTTTATCGAAGGCATATTTTGCTCTTCGTGTATGAAAGTTATCAGTTACAATTATTACCCTATCAAGAGGGTGTTTTTTTAAAAAGATGATCAAATCTCTAGCTTCATCAAAAGTACTTTTTGCTCCACCGTTTATATCTTTAACAACTGTGTAGTTCACTTTTTCGTATTTGAGAATCTGTTTTATATTTACAAAGTCAGAAACAATCAGGTTTTCATATTCTTTTATAGGAGGTTTTGGTTGTGTGATTAGTATTTCTCGTGCATAGCCATTTCGGTATAGTTCGATAGCTTTTTTTGCTCGTGTGTCGGCACTACCTCCAAGTATTAAGGTTGCATCTGCTCCTTTTTCATAATTGTTTATTGTAAAAAAATCGGCGTAAGACCGTAGTATGAAAGGATGAATGCTGAACATAACTAGTATTATAGCTGTAAAAAATAATAATATCCAATAAAAAAAATGTTTTTTTTGCATTAAATGAAATAATGTTATATTTTCAGTAGTGTTGAAATTAAAGAGTAAAAGTAACTGATTTTTATTCAGTTATCAAAATATAAGTGGTTGGGTTAAACTATGAAAAGGCTATACATAAATTAAGTATGTATAGCTTTTTTTATGTTTAAATTTTGAAGGATCATATATAGTTAAGTCTTAAAACACTTCATTCGTATTTAAATTGAGATTCAAATAAGGATGAAATTTATAATAGTATAACCAAACAACTTTGTAAATGTGGTTTGTAATAATCCTATTATCTAAAAATACTGATACCTTTTTTAGCTATTCAGTCAAAAAATCAAAAGTTGCATTTCTGGGTTGAATCTAAGAGATAAAATAAATGGTACTACCACTAATATTGTAGAAATATAAATGATTTAGTAATTTACGTCATCTCAACCGACGATAGGAGTGGAGAGATCTCATTACTTAAAAAAGAGATTTTATTGTTGTTAATTTTTAGTTTTAGTTTGACAAATCTAGTGCCAAATATTTATTGTGACAAGTTGATTTTTTTTTCGCAGATTTAACAGATGTATGCTGATGTAAGTCTGTGAGAATTAGCGGAATTTGCAGGAAAAAAATTATATTTCAAGTAAAGCTTCGTAAACCATATCAACAGGTAACCCAACAACATTGTTGTAAGAACCTTCTATTTTGTTGATGCCAATAAGTCCTATCCATTCTTGAATACCATAAGAACCTGCTTTGTCAAATGGTTTAAAATTATCTACGTAGTAATTTATTTCTTCATCGCTAAGTTTGTTAAAAAAAACCTTTGTTGAAGAGAAGTCGCTTTTTAAGGTATCTTTTGTTTTAATGCTAAAAGCCGTGATTACTTCGTGCATGTTTCCCGATAATTCTTTCAGCATATTTATTGCATCATCTTTATCTTTTGGTTTTCCAAGTGCTTTACCGTTTATCCAAACAATGGTATCAGAAGTAATTAGAACTTCATTTTTAGCTAAGTCGGAAAATGCAGAAGATTTTTTTTCAGAAATAAAAATTGCAATATCGTTTCCTTTTAAATTTTCTGGATAGCTTTCTTCTACTTCACGTAGTCTTATTTCAAAATCTAAACCTAAATCTTTCAAAAATTGTTGACGACGAGGAGAACCCGATGCTAATATTATTTTTTTATCGTTGAGTTTGTTAAAAGGCATAATTCAATTTGAATATTAAAGTAAAAACAAAAATAGATGTTATCCCTGTAAACATTATCAGTTTGAGTAGGGAACTCATTTTTTTGAAATCTTCTTTTTCTTTAGCAAGGTTTATTTTAATCGCAAAATAGAGCAGGGGTAATTCAATGAAAAGAAATATATACACTAGTGAATATGATTGTTGAGCTAAGTAGTTCATCGAATAATAAAATATTGCTATCAATGGAATTAACGAAATTATTGAAACTAATTTTACTGTTCTCGATATCCCAATCTCAAGAGCTAAGCTTTTTACCCCAAACTTCCTGTCGCCTTCAATGTCTTCAATGTCTTTAACAATTTCCCTTATCAGAGTCATTACAAATGCAAAAATAGAATACACTGAAACTATTTTAAAAGCCTGATAAATTAATTCCCCATTATCGTCGGTAATTGCAGGTAGTAAATCGTAAAGAACAATAATAAATATGCTTATTCCAGCTAGTAATGAAATTACAATATTACCTACAAGAAACATCTTTTTTAAACTAATAGCATACTGATATAGTAGGAGTGAAGATGCAACATAAACAAACGCAAAGTTGATGTGATCTATCAAGTATGATAAATAAAAACCTATTGCAAGTCCTGCTATGTTTAGGTAGGTGTAAAGATCGTAAGCCTTCTCTTTGCTTATTAGTTTACCAACTAATAGCTTGTTTGGTTTATTAATTTTGTCAATACCAACATCGTAAATATCGTTAACTATATATCCTGCTCCGCTAATTAAAACAATGCTCAAAACAAATAATATAAACTGAAAATCATTCAGAAAACTTGGAATATTCAATGTCGATAGGAAAAAGTATTTTATCAAAACAAAGATGTAAATAATCATTACTAGATTTTTCCATCTTAATAATTGGAGGTATTTCATTGTTTATGAGTTATAAAGTTATAAGTACTTAGGATTGCCTAAAGTTATAAGTATCTAAAGTGTCTAGAATCATTGGTTTGAGGGAACTCTAGACTTTAGGCACTTTAAACTTAAATGGATCTTACTTTCTCTCCTGAAATATCATTCCATTTTCCTTGTACTTTCATTGTTTGCTCGATTATGTCTCTAACACAACCAGATCCACCAATGTAAGGAGATATGTAATCAGATATTTCTCTAATATCAGAGCACGCATCTTTTGGGCAAGTTGCCAAACCTACTTCTTGCATTATTTCGTAATCGGGCATATCGTCGCCCATATAAACAATTTCGGTTCTAGTAAGGTCGTTTTCAATAATAATATCTTCTAGTTTGTCCACTTTATCGCTAACTCCTAGATAAATCATTTTCAATCCTAAACCAGCAAGTCTTGTACGTACTTGTTCGTTTTTACCTCCAGAAATGATTATCATGTTATACCCCTTTTTCACTGCTAATTGTAAAGCATAACCATCACGAGTACTCATTTTTCTAATTTGAGAGCCATCGGGTAAAAGAGTAACTGATCCGTCTGTAAGAACTCCATCAACATCAAATATAAATGTTGTTATTTTTGGAAGTATTTCTTTATAACTTTTTCCTAATTTCATCTTTTGTTTAACTGTTTAGTTGTTTAACTGTTTAACCGTTTAGTTGTAGTTAAAATCTCTCGCAGATTTCGCTGATTTACGCAGATATTATCAGCGATAATCTGCGAAATCTGCGGGATAAAAAGCAAATATACAATTCTAAACCAAAGAAGCCCCGAAAATTAATTCGAGGCTTATAAGGAGATTATTAAATTTTATTAGACTAATTATTTTCTTCAATAGAGTGAACTGCCTTAATTGTTTTCATAACAGAATCAGGAGTTACAGATATTGTATTGATTCCTTCTTCTACTAAGAACTGTGCAAAATCGGGAAAGTCAGAAGGGCCTTGACCACAAATTCCAACTTTAGTACCTGTTTCTTTAGCTGTTTTTATAAGCATACTTATCATGCGTTTTACAGCCAGATTTCTTTCGTCGTAGATATGAGCTACCAGTGATGAATCTCTGTCGAGTCCTAAAGTTAATTGGGTTAAATCATTAGAACCAATAGAGAATCCATCAACTAATTCCGAAAATTCTTGAGCCATCATTACATTAGAAGGCAGTTCTGCCATAATGTAAATTTCCAATCCATTTTCGCCACGTTTAAGTCCATTTTCTTCCATAACCTCATAAACCTTTTTTAGCTCTTCTACAGTTCTACAAAATGGCACCATTATGGTAATATTGTCTAATCCGAACTCTTCTCTAGCACGTTTCAATGCTTTTACTTCCCAAGCAAATGCAGGCTTGTAAGTATCGGAATAATAACGAGATGCACCACGAAAACCTATCATAGGATTTTCTTCGTCTGGCTCAAAATACCTACCTCCAAGCATGTTGAAGTACTCGTTAGATTTAAAATCAGAAAGCCTAACAATAGTTCTCTTTGGATAGAATGCTGATGCAATTTTACCAACTCCTTGAGCTAATTTAGAAATAAAGAATTCTTCTTCGCTCTCGTAACCTTCGATGATTTTATTTATAGCAGCAGTAAGAGTTTCGTCTTCTAACTCTTTGTGTTGCATTAATGCCAATGGATGAACCTGAATGTAATTGTTAATTACAAATTCTTGTCTTGCCAAACCAACTCCCGCATTAGGAATATGACTAAATTTATAAGCCAATTCTGGCGATGCCACATTCATCATTATTGGAGTTTCAGTTTTAGGAAGCTCATTAAGATTAGTTTTAATAGTCTTGAATTCTATCTCACCATTATAAACAATACCATCGCTACCTTCGGCACAAGAAATAGTTATTTCTTGATTTTCTTCTAAAATCTCAGTTGCGTTTCCTGCTCCAACAATTGCTGGCACACCAAGCTCACGAGCAATAATTGCAGCGTGGCAAGTTCTACCTCCTTTATCGGTAACAATTGCCGATGCTTTTTTCATTAGAGGCTCCCAGTCCGGATCGGTCATCTCGGTAACCAACACATCACCTTCTTTAAAATCGCTCATATCTGCACTCCCATCACGACCATCCATAGAGTAAAGTATTTTAACTTTACCAGATGCAATTTTATCTCCTACAGCAATACCTTTTAATATAATATCTTTTTCTCTATCTGCTTTATCTATTTTGTACTCAGTATGAAGATCGTGAACTTTTTGAGAGTGAATTGTTTCTGGCCTAGCTTGAACTATAAATAATTCGTTTGTTAATCCATCTACAGCCCATTCAACATCCATAGGAGTCCATCCTCCTTTTAAGTTTGAGTAATATTTTTCAATTTTAGAAACCCAATCTGCAATTTGTAAAATCATATCATCATCTATACAAAATTCACTTTGAAGTCTTTTAGGTAACGATACAATTTGTACTCTTTGGCCAGGTTTATTTCCGTAGATCATTTTATGGTCTTTCACACCTAGTTTCTTCTCAACAATAGGTCTAAATCCTTTTGCAAGAGTTGGCTTAAATACTAAGAATTCATCTGGTTTTACAGCTCCTCCTACAACCATTTCTCCAAGTCCGTAAGATCCGTTTATTAAAACTACATCTTTAAAACCTGATTCGGTATCTATTGAGAATGCAACTCCGGCAGAACCCAAATCTGATCTCACCATTTTCTGAATGGTAACAGATAATCCAATGTTGAAGTGGTCGTAACCAAAGTTTTCGCGATACGAAATAGCTCTATCTGTAAATAATGAAGCAAAACAGTCACGAACAGAGTTCAATATAGATTCACTACCTCTAACGTTAAGGTAAGTTTCTTGCTGACCGGCAAACGATGCATCGGGTAGATCTTCGGCAGTTGCAGAAGAACGAACGGCAACATCTGTGATTTCGTTTCCATATTCGGCAGACATTTTTAAGTAACGCTGACGAATTTCGGTAATCATCTCTTCTGGAAAAACTCCATCTCTAACTATGTTTCTTACCTGTGACCCTACTTGTCGTAGTTGAACAACATCATCGGTATCAAGACCTTCCATAGCATCTTTTACACGGTCGCGCATGTTGTTGTAATCAAGGTATTTCCAATATCCAGCTACGGTTACGGCATATCCTCCTGGTACTTTCACTCCAAGTGGACTCAGATTTTGGATCATCTCACCAAGTGAAGCATTTTTTCCTCCCACTTTGTCAATGTCGCTAAGCAGAACCTCTTCTAGTCCTAGTGTGTACTTAAATTGTGTCATCAGTAATTGTTAGTTGTGTAGTTAATTCTTTATATAAAATAGAATTGGTAGCGGATTAAGTTAATAATGAGCTACCTATTTGTTCAAAATTATGTAAAA
>JADGDT010000051.1:15678-16933 GCA_016744755.1 Ichthyobacteriaceae bacterium
CGTACATATTCTATTTTCTTGAGGTTTGATTTGTTCTCTAGAAATTGATCACCTGGAACACCCATAATGTGTTCTTCGATAAGAGTTTCTTTATGAACAATGTAGTGAATTCTGTTTGGACTTAAAATATGTTCTAATTCCAAACCGTAAATTCTAGATGCATCTGCTTTTTTTACGTAAAAATAGTCGTAATTATCGTTGTAAACATTGATCATTTTAATCCTGAATGGATGTGAATTTCCAAAAGTACAATAGTCAATCCTATCAACACGGAGAGTTTCGGAAGTTACTTCCTTATCGTCCATTATTAGTTTTTTGTAGATATGCCTTAGTCCATCGTGTATCTCGTCTTGCTCAGATTGATTGTATGCAACACTCACCCAAAGTGTATCATTATCATCTTCATCAACCAAAGAAATAGAGTTGTTGTAGCGCATTAAATCATCGTAAGAAATAGTGAATTCAACATCTCTATCGTACCTAATTAAATATTTAGAAAGCTCAATACTGATATCGTAATTAGGCTTTTTCTTTGTAATTAATTTATATGACGAGTTTTCCATTTCTAAGAGTATTCATTTTTTATTTGAAGGTAAAGGTAAATATTTGAGTTTAAAATATACAAATATAAAATTTAGAAGAATTGAATTCTTTATAACTATTCAGCCGCCACGAAATTATTCATAGCAAGTAACCTAAATGTTTGAAATACATCGTTTCCATTTTTTAAAGTAGTATCAACAATAGACCTTATAATAGCAAAATAGTTTGCATTCTCAATATTTTTTAAACTGTCCTGATATTTTTTGTTTCACTTTAATGTTTCTGATGGCTTGTACAATAGATCATACGGTTGAAGAGTTATTGGAATTTTTTCTATTTGATACCTATATGGCTCTGTCTCGGGGTAGTTCATTTAATAAATCATGAAGATTTAAGATAATAATATACTTGATTAATGAGAAGAGGATAATTTGTAAATTTACCAGTCCAGGTTGATAAATATTATTAATCCAAAAAAATAAAATCTCAGTATTTACTTAGGGCTTAGGGGATTTATGCGGAAAAAGAGGGATTAGAATCCCCGACTCTCTCGGTGTAAACGAGGTACTCTGAACTAACCGAGCTAATTGCCCGTAATGTTTTACGGTGTGTAAAAGTAATGTGGGCAATGAGGGATTCGAACCCCCGACCCCCTCGGTGTAAACGAGGTGCTCTGAACCAACTGAGCTAATTGCCCGTAATGTTTTACGGT
>JADGDT010000051.1:17033-18873 GCA_016744755.1 Ichthyobacteriaceae bacterium
ATCTGTGGGCAATGAGGGATTCGAACCCCCGACCCCCTCGGTGTAAACGAGGTGCTCTGAACCAACTGAGCTAATTGCCCGTATTATCTACGGTAGAGAACTGCTTCTCTGTTTTTGCGGTTGCAAATGTACATAAAATATTAAGTTTTGAAAGAAATATTTTAAAATATTCTACAGGTATTTATAACATACATGAGCTTAGCTATTTATAAATAGTTATTATTTTGAATAATCATATAATCAACTGATGTCCTCCCATTCGTCCTCTGGCTCCATGTGTATTGTAGCATGAATTCCTAGATCGTTATAAATTCTGTGTTCAAGCATTGTTGCATCGTCATGTGCATCTTGAAGTGTTATGTCTTTAGGAAAAACCATGTGGAAAGTTACTTCTATATGATCACCATATTCATGAGTGTGAACATGATGAATGTTCATATCTTTTCTATAGCATTCAAAAGCAAATGATTTAATTTTTTCAATTAGTTTTTCATTCGAATCTTCTCCAATAAGTGGGCTAATAGATTCTTTCATTATTTCGTAAGAAGTGTAGAATAGTAAAATTGATACAATTATACCCAAAAGGCCATCAATCCACCAATAATAATTGCCAACAAATATACCCACTAAAATCACTACAGATGAAATAGCATCGCTTCTGTGGTGCCATCCATCAGCTTTCAGTGCTCTAGATGAAGTTAATCTACCAACATAGAAAGAGTATTGTGCCATAGCTTCTTTAACAACTATAGATAATGCCGTGACTATTATGGCGATATTTCCATAATTGGCCGTTTCATAATTTGTTAATTTAACAATACTATCTTTCAAAAACTCGAAAGACACAACTGCTAATAAAACCCCAACTATTAGAGAAGCTATTAGTTCCGCTCTACCATATCCAAATGGTCTATCTTCATTCTTACCCTTTGCTGATACTTTGAATCCTAGCAGAACAATTATAGATGAAACACTGTCGGACAATGTATGCCATGCATCGGCTATTAAAGCAACGGACGCAGAAGTAATACCTGCCCAGTATTTTATTGCAAATAGAATTAGGTTCCCTATAATTGAAATCCATCCTGCTCTGTATCCTAATTTATTTGTTTCTTCTTTTGATTTATCTGTCATTTCAAGTATTGTTTTTTTAGGAATTACAAAAATAGAACAAAAAATGATAATTCTTGTTATGGCATTTGTATTGTGATATATTTGCACTCTCAAAAAAGTAACGATATGCAGTACAAGATAATAGTTTGCGATTTGGATGGAACATTGCTAGATAACAAGCATTCTATTTCGGATTTTACGCGAAGTGAAATTAAAAGAATATCTGGTTTAGGAATTAAAGTAATACTAGCCACGGGTAGACATTATATTGATGTGAAAGGAGTAGCCAAAGAGTTAAATTTGGATACTTGCATAATTGGTTCTAATGGTACAAGAGCATATTCAGGAGATGGAGAGATGTTGATTAAGCACAACCTAGATCCCGAAGTGACTAAAACTATGATGAATTATAACTTACCAAGTGAAGTTCATTTGAATATTTATCAAGGTAAAGAATGGCTAGTTGTTGAAGATCATCAAGAATTATTAGATTTTCACAAACACTCTGGTTTTGTTTACAGAAAAATATCAGGAATAGAAGACTTAAATATTAATGAAGTAAATAAGTTTTACCTGTATTCGCATAACGAAGAATTATTGAAAGAGGTTGAAAGCGATTTGAAGGTTATTCTTGAAAAAAATGCTGATGTATTTTTCTCATACCATTCGGTAATAGAGGTTATGCCAAAAGGAATTTCAAAAGGTCTTGCCTTAGAAGAGATGATGG
>JADGDT010000051.1:18973-21838 GCA_016744755.1 Ichthyobacteriaceae bacterium
GTTATTGGTGTTCAGATAGGAAACATTGCTCCAGCTATTGCTCTTAAAAATCCTGATGGTAAAATAATGCAATTGGCAGAAACTAGAGGCAAATTAGTTTTACTTGATTTTTGGGCATCATGGTGTGGCCCTTGCCGTAGAGAAAATCCAAATGTTGTAAGAGTTTACAATAAGTTTAAAGATTCAAAACTAGAAGCAGGAGATGGATTTACAGTGTTTAGTGTTTCGTTGGATGGACTAGTGGATAGACAAGGAAAGCAGAAACAGTTGAATGCTAAATTCGAATGGATGAATGCTATAAAGCAAGATAAACTTACATGGAAATATAATGTTTCAGATTTGAAAGGTTGGAGTTCTAAAGTTCATAAATCTTTTGGAGTAAGATCTATTCCATCAAATTTCCTAATAGATAAAGACGGTGTAATTGTTGGTAAAAACCTAAGAGAGATTCAGTTGTATCAGGCAGTAAAATTAGCCGAAAAGTACAGTGGTGACAGACTAATTGAAGAAATATCTAAATTGTAATGTCACTTTGTCATTAATACCTGTTTGGCAAGTAATTTGATATTGTCAGTTATTGTTGAAATATTTGATTAATTACTAACTTAATTAGTTACCAATCGACAATTTCACGTAGTCATTCTATCAATAAAAAAATTGTAGAATCTATTTTTTATAAAGCATTTTAAGATGAGTAAGAAGAAAGAACAAAAATTGAAAGATAAAGAGGTTAAGTCAACTCCTGAAGAGCAAGCAGAAGATGTTGTAGAGATATCAGAAGAGAGTAATCCTGACGATGTTCAAGAAGATGCAGAAGAGGTTATTGAAGAAATTGTAGAGCTTTCAGAAGAAGAAAAACTTAAGGAAGAATTAGAAAAAAGTAAAGACAAATACCTTAGACTTTTTGCTGAATTCGAAAATTATAAAAGAAGAACTTCAAAAGAAAGAATTGACTTGTTTAGAACTGCCAATTCAGAATTGATGATTTCTCTATTGCCCGTGTTAGATGATTTTGATAGAGGAATGGTAGAGATAGCTAAATCGGAAGATAAATCTTTAGTTGATGGTGTTAAATTGATACAAGATAAATTTAAAGGTATACTTGTACAGAAGAATTTAACAGAAGTAGAGGTTGCACAAGGCGATACATTTGATTCTGATGTACACGAAGCAATCACACAAATTCCTGCACCTAGCGATGATCTTAAAGGTAAAATTATTGATGTAGTTGAAAAAGGATATCGGTTGGGTGATAAAATTATTAGATTTCCGAAGGTAGTTATAGGTATTAAGTAATGTTCTATTAGTTAATGATTGGGTTATAAAATAGCAATTACAGATTTTAGAACATCAAAAAAATATAGAGATGAAGCAAGATTATTATGAAGTATTAGGAGTAGCAAAGGGTGCTTCTGATAGCGAAATAAAGAAGGCATACCGAAAGAAAGCTATTCAATTTCACCCAGATAAAAACCCGGATGACAAAGGTGCTGAGGAAAAGTTTAAAACTGCAGCTGAAGCATACGAAGTTTTAAGTGATGGCAACAAACGTGCTCGTTACGACCAGTATGGTCATGCAGGTATGGGAGGTGCTGCTGGTGGCGGTGGAGGCTTCGGTGGAGGTTTCGGCGGCGGAGGTATGAATATGGAAGACATATTCTCTCAGTTTGGTGATGTATTTGGAGGTCATTTTGGCGGTGGAGGTCGTAGCCGTGGAGGTAGAAGAGTTGTACGTGGTTCTAATCTTAGAATTAGAGTTAAGCTTACTCTCGAAGAAATGGCTAATGGTGTAGAAAAAAATATTAAAGTTAATAGACTAAAACAAGCGTCTGGAGTTACTTACAAAACATGTACAACATGTAATGGAGTAGGGCAGGTTACTCGTATTCAGAATACAATTTTAGGTCAGATGCAAACACAATCGGCTTGTCCTGCTTGTGGAGGTGCTGGTCAAATGGTTGATAAGCGTCCTGCTGGAACCGATGCAAATGGAATGAAGAAACAAGAAGATGAAGTTTCTATCAATATTCCTGCTGGAGTTATGGATGGTGTTCAGCTAAAAGTTTCGGGCAAAGGAAACGATGCACCAGGCGATGGTATCCCAGGCGATTTACTTGTAGTGATAGAAGAAATAGAACACGAGACATTAAAGCGCGATGGAAATAACCTTCATTACGATTTGTATATCACTTTACCTGATGCAGTGTTAGGATGTTCTAAAGATGTACCAACTATTGGAGGTAAGGTTAGAATAAACTTAGATGCTGGTGTACAATCAGGAAAAATACTTCGTTTACGAGGTAAAGGAATTCCAAGTTTAGAAGGTTACGGAACTGGCGATATTCTTATTCATGTAAATGTGTGGACACCTCAGAAGTTGTCTACTGAACAAAAGAAAATGTTTGAACAAATGAGCGGAGCTGAAGAATTAGAACCAAATCCATCAAGATCTCATAAATCATTTTTCGATAGAGTAAAAGATATGTTCCATTAGAATAATATTGGACAAAAGGAAAATCTAAACACTTCATATTTTTATATGGAGTGTTTTTTTTGATTTAGCGACAACCTTCATACTGAGTGAAGCATAGCGGAATCGAAGTATCTCTTTATATTGAAGTAGACTACATTCGGTGACGTTGCACTTCGCTCAAGGTGACGATACCTATAAGATTTTGATTGGCGTAAATCGTCATTTAGACCAGAGCTTGCGTGATGAGATCTCTCCACTACTAACGTCGGTAGAGATGACGTTTGTTCCAAAGATGATGGATTTTACAAGAATCAAAAAAAGAGCTTCAATTGAAGCTCTTTTTTTAGAATATAGTTTAATATTTAAAATTCTCTTTCAATATCGAAAGCCTC
>JADGDT010000185.1 GCA_016744755.1 Ichthyobacteriaceae bacterium
CGCTCACCAACCACGCTCACCAACCACGCTCACCAACTACGCTCACCAACCACGCTCACCAACCACGCTACCCATGACGACTTTGTATTTATCTCGCAAAGTCGCAGAGCCGCAAAGCTGATTTTATTAGCGCCTTAGCGACTTTGCGAGATTCAAATCGTCATTAGCTCATTGGAGTTTTTTGAGAAAAAAACTTAGGACTCAAGGTGACGATTATTCCACTAAATTGGTTATAGAATACAAAAATGTAATCATTCTTTTCTAAAAAAAATTAAATAATAATTCCTTCTTCATTAAAAAAAAACTATTAAGTTTGCCCTGAATTTGGTGTTCCGCATTTATTGTTAAATCGGAATTAAAAGGGAATCCTGTTTGATTCAGGAGCTATACCCGTAGCTGTAAGCCTTAACACATTAGTGTTACACGCTTTTTTGAACCCCGCCACTGTACCTGCTAAAGGTATGGGAAGGCACGAAAAAGCAAGGTGAGCCAGAAGACCTGCCAAAAGTAATAACAATTACATTTCAAATTGAAATGTTAAAATTAAAGTTTTTTTGATTTTAGCAATTTATAAAAATTGTTGCATAGTTATATCTATGGAATTATTTTTTAAAGAAGATAAAATTGAAAAGGCAAAAATTTTATATGTCATTTTGATGTGTGGTTGGTATAACGTTCGGGAATAAACAAATTAATGATGAATTTCAAGAAAAATACATTTTCTATAATTGTACTTTTTCTACATTTCACAGTGGTTGGGCAATCAATAGATTCTCTAAATACTTTACAAAATGTAGAAGTTATAGACACGCGTGCAAAACAGTTTAGCACAGGATTTAAGGTTAATGAGTTGGATAAGACTTTACTTAAATCTTTTGACGGTAATTCTATTTCTGATGTACTTTCGGCAGCAAGTAACGTAAATATAAAAACATACGGGCCTGGCGGATTATCTAGTATTTCTATTAGAGGAGGTAGCTCTAATCACACGGCAGTTTTATGGAACGGAATAAATTTGCAAAGCCCTATGAATGGTGGGTTAAATTTAAGTACTTTCCCTATGGATTTGATTGGCGATGTTAGCTTACAAATGGGAGGAAGCGGTGCTTTGGTTGGTAGTGGAGCTGCCTTTGGTATTTTACGATTGTCATCCTCTACAACTTTAGAAAAAAATAATTCGATATTTTTAAGCTCTAGTATTGGGAGTTATTCAAACTACAGAGTTGCTACTGGTACAAATTTTCATATAAAAAATTCTATATTTTCTGTTAAAGCTTTTTATCAGGAATCAGCAAATGATTTCGAATTTGTAAATACTGCAAAGTTCGGAAAGCCCACAGAAAAGCAAACAAATAGTGCTTTTAATCAGTATGGAATTATTGTAGATGCCAAGACTTTAATAAACGATAATTTGATTTTTTTGGCCTCAGTATTTTACAGTAAATACGATAAAGATATACAAACTTTAATGTCTGATTATTCTCCGAGTAAAGCTAATCAGGTAGATGATAATTTTCTTGTTTCTGCTATGTTAAAGTATTCAGCAGACAAGTTAAATGTTAACTTTAAGTCTGCGTATATTGATTCTAAACTTGATTTCACCGATCCAAATTCACCATCTCCTGAATCTGAAAATAAATCTCAGTCATTTGTAAATGAGTTAGAAGCTACTTATCAAGTAGTAGAAAAACAGAGTTTGTACGGAGCAATAAATTATACTTACGAAACAGCAAACTCAAGTGGATATACCGAAAATCCATATAGAAATAGAGTTTCTGCAATTGCAGTTTACAAGTTTTCTGTGCTTTGGGATAAAATAAATATTGCTCTTAGTTTAAGAGAAGAAGTAATTGATGCTGATTTTACTCCTCTGCAATATTCTATAGGGATTGATGGAAATATAATTTCTTTTTTGAATTTCAATTACAACTTAGGGAAAGTTTACCGAGTGCCAACAATGAACGATTTGTACTGGCGTGAAACTGGATTTGCTTTAGGAAACCCAGATTTACTTAATGAATCTGGATATTCTACAGATTTTGGATTATCACAAATATTTGATGGGGAGATGATGAAAGTAGAATTTCAACAGACAGTATTTCATAATGGAATTAATAATCTTATAGTCTGGACACCACGTAGTTCTGATGGAAAATGGGAGCCAATAAATAAAAATATTGGAATTTCTAGAGGATTAGAATTAGGGATTGATTTCAGTGCAAAATTAGGAAGTTCAACTATAGGTATTAAAGAATCATATTCTTACACAAATGCAATTACAACTGACAATAATGGAGATACTTGGCAAAAACAAGTTTATACCCCAGAGAATAATTCAAATACTTCTATTTGGTGGCAGTACAAAGAACTAAGAGCAAATTTCTTAGTAAATTATTACAGTACACGAAATATAGATAATGCAGGAAACTATCTTCCTGCCTACTCTTTAGGAGATTTTAGTTTAGGGTATTCTATAAAAATAAATAAATTAAATATAGACCTTGTTGGAAAGGTAAATAATATTTGGGATACGCAATATCAGGTTACTTCTGGTTATGCTATGCCAATGCGCAACTATATGTTGTCAGCAAAATTTTCAATTAATTAATTATTAAAACAAAAAAAAATGAACAAGTTTTACAAATTAGTATTATCAGCAATCGTTGTTGGATTTACATTTACTTCATGTACAAAGGACGAAGAAAAATCTAAAGGTGCTTTTGAAGGAGGTATTTTCATTTCAAATGAAGGAGCTTTTAATGGTAGTAATGCGTCTGTTAGCTACATAGGAACAGATGAAAAAGTGCAACAAAGTATATTCAAAGCTGTAAATGGAAGAGACTTAGGAGATGTACTTCAGTCAATAACTATTGCAGATGATAAAGCTTATTTAGTAGTAAACAACTCTAATAAAGTTGAAGTTGTAAATGCAAATACTTTTAAGGAAGAAGGTGTTATTACAGGTTTGTCATCTCCAAGATATCTTATTGAAGAAGCTGGAAAACTCTATATTTCTCAATGGAATAATACTTCTGTTGGAGTATATGATGCATCTACTTTTAGTGAGATAGCAACCATTACTGTAGGTAGCGGACCAGAAGGTTTGATAGCAGTAAACAACGAAGTTTGGGTAGCAAACTCAGGAGGTTGGTCTACAGATAACACAATTTCAGTAATTAAGACTAGTGATAATACAGTTTCTACAATTGATTTAGAAGGAGATAATCCTAAGAAAATGGTTGAAGATAGTGATGGTGACATTTGGGTACTTTGCAGTGGTTCTGCTGTTTATGATTGGAATCCGCCTTACGATTTGATTTCTCAAACACCATCAAAACTTGTTGAAATTGATGCTTCAACAAAAGCAATAAAGAAAACAATAGAGCTTTCTGCTACAGTACATTATGGTCATTTAGAAATTAATGATGCTGAGAATATGCTTTACTATGGAGGTGGTTTTGGTGTTGATGGTATTTTTACACTTAGTACATCTGATAGTTCTGCTCCAAATGAAGCTTTAATTTCTGGTTATTTCTACGGATTTGGTGTAGATGGGAATGATAATGTTTTTGGAACTTTAGCTCCAACATTTACAGAGAATGGATCTGTTGTAAAATATGATTCTGCGGGCAAAGAGATTGCTACTTACGAGGCAGGAATAGGACCAAACGGAGTTGTTTTAAACAATTAATTATACTCTAGTTAACCTTAAAGTTACAATTGCCTCAGCTAATTAATTTTAGTTGGGGCTTTTTTAAAAAGAATAAATATGGCAACAATAACTTACATTTCAGGAGGACAAAGATCTGGTAAGAGTTCTACTGCTCAGCGTTTAGCATTATCAAAATCTAATAAACCATTTTTTATTGCAACAGCTTTTGTAAGTGATGATGAAATGAATGACAGAGTAGAAAGGCATAAAAGAGATAGAGGAGATAATTGGACTAGTATTGAAGAAACTCTCTTTGTTGGCAGTTTAGATTTGCCAGATAATTCGGTAGTGGTTTTAGATTGTATAACTCTATGGCTAACAAGCATTTTTTTTAAGTTTGAAGAAGATATAGATAAATCATTAGAGTTTTTTAATAAACAATGGACTAATCTTATTTCTAAAAGTATAGAATTAATTGTTGTATCAAACGAAATAGGAATGGGAGTAATTCCTAGTTCAGCAATGGCTAGGAAGTTTACTGACCTCCAAGGTTGGGCAAATCAAATAATTGCCAAAGATGCCGATGAAGCTTATTTAATGGTATCAGGAATAAAGGTGCGGTTGAAATAATTAATTTGATGATGT
>JADGDT010000186.1 GCA_016744755.1 Ichthyobacteriaceae bacterium
GTTTCTAGAGATTTTGTAGAACTTCCTTCTCAAATAATGGAAAATTGGGCTTTAGAGCCAGCGGTATTAAAAATGTATGCTAAGCACTATAAAACTGGTGAAGCTATTCCTGAAGAACTAATTGTTAAATTAGATAATGCAGGTAAGTTCAATCAAGGATTTGCTACTGTAGAGTATTTATCTGCGGCTCTGCTAGATATGGATTGGCACACATTAAACGAGCCAACTACAAAGTCTGCAAACGAATTTGAAAATACTTCTATGGCAAAAATGAATATGATTTCTGAAATTGTAGTTCGTTACCGTAGTACATATTTCAACCATATTTTTAGTGGAGGATATTCTGCTGGATATTACGCTTACGTGTGGGCAGAAATATTAGATGCTGATGCATTTGAGGCTTTCAAAGAAAATGGAATTTTCGATAAAGAAACTGCAACTAAATTCAGAAAAAACATACTTGAAAAAGGAGGTTCTGAAGATGGAATGATTCTTTACAAAAAATTCAGAGGTCAAGACCCATCAACAGATGCATTGAAGAAAAGAAAAGGACTTTAAATGATATATTATTATAAGTTCTAAACCCTATAGTACATAGGCTTAACCATATTGTGTTAAGTCTATTTTTATTCACCCCAATAAGTTTATTTACTTTTCTTTAGAATCATAAATAATTTATATCTTTAAAACTTCAATAAAATCGAATGATTAAACTCTTAAAAGTATTATGAAAAAAGTAATAGCAATAGTAGTTGTAATTTTATTAGCCGTTTTCACATTTTTTTATTTTGGAAGCTACAGTAGTGGCACTCAAGCTGGTGTAGTAATGAAAATATCAAATAAAGGTATGATATTTAAAACTTGGGAAGGCAGGCTAGATATGGGTACTGTAGGAAAATCTCAAAGCAGTGCGTTAGGAACCAAAATATTTGAGTTCTCTATTGATGGAGGGAATGAGGAATTAATCAAAAAACTAGAAGAGGTTCAGCTTTCTGGTCAAAGAGTAAACTTAGGTTTTAAACAAAAATACATGATCTTTCCTTGGCAGGGAGATACTAAATACTTTGCAACATCTGTTCAATCTTCTGGAGTTATAAAAGAAGAAAAGAAGACAGGATTGCCACAGTTAGATGAATAATAAGATTTAAAAATCTATAATTTAGGAGGCAATAAAAATATTGCCTCTTTTTTTATCGAAAAAAACAAAATATTATGGCCTTAATAAAAAAGCTAAATGATATAGAACCAAAATGGGGGGAGAATTGTTATTTCTCTGAAAACGCTACTGTAATTGGTGACGTAATGATGGGTGATGATTGTTCAGTTTGGTTCAACTCAGTTATTCGGGGGGATGTAAATTACATTAAATTGGGTAATAAAGTTAATGTACAAGATGGTGCAGTAATTCATGCAACTTATCAAACTGCACCCACTAATATTGGAAATAATGTATCTATAGGGCATAATGCTTTGGTACATGGATGCACAATTCACGATAACGTTCTTATTGGAATGGGAAGTATTGTAATGGATAATTGTGTAATAGAAAGCAACAGCATAATTGCAGCTGGAGCAATTTTAACCGAAGGCACTCATGTAGAATCTGGTAGTATTTATGCTGGTATTCCTGCAAAAAAAATTAAGGAAGTTAGTCCAGAGTTATTGGATGGACAAATAAATAGAATTGCCAATAATTATCTTAAATATTCAAGTTGGTACAAGCATTAACTTAACGGCTATATCTTGATTTGGTAAAATATTTTTTAGCATTTTAGATATGCTGTTTTTTTGTTAAAGTTCCAAGCTAACCATTAAAAAAATAGGATTATATTTCTATTTCAGCAATAAATAGAAGTACTTGATAAGTATAAATAAGAATTAATCTTTATTTCTGTGGATTTTTATATACATCATTATTCTACTATATTTCCATGGTAATATGGGGATAGGTAGTAGAAATATCTATTGGAGAATCATGTTAATATTGCCACATTTATCTACGCTCAGTACAGGTTTTTGAACCTGCCTGTCCACTCAAGGTTGGGCAATGATTAATATGAAGATTATAAAATACGGATAATAATAATAATAATAATAATTGAATATATAAAGAGCATAGCTCTTTATACTTGGGGTATAATCATAATTAGAGGCTATAAGAAAACCCCAATTTATTTACTAAATTTGTCTTGTTAATCAGTTATTTCAACTGCTCTAAATATGTGTCCCCATAAGTAATATACTGATTATTAGGACTATATTTCGCATTTATCATATGCCATTGTGACAAATAAGGATTTACTAATAGACAATAATTAAAAAAGTTGTGATTAATAGAGTATCTAATAAATTATTAAATGTAAGGATAAATAATCTCAGCTAGATATAACCCCTGTGCAGGTACAGATGTTCCCGCTTTCCTTCTATCTTTAGATTCCAATACTTTCCTAAAATCTTCTATGGTTTTAATTCCCTTTCCTACTTCCAATAAAGTACCAACAATTGCTCTTACCATGTTTCGTAAAAACCTATCTGCTTTCACATAAAATATTAAGTTATTTTCTTTTTTAACCCATATAGCATTCATCACATCGCAGTTGTAGGTTCTCACATCGGTTTTTGATTTAGAGAAACATTTAAAGTTGGTATAGTCATACATCAACTTTGCAGCTTCATTCATTTTATCTACATCTAACTCATGAAATATTTGAAATGTACTATCTATAAGAAACGGATTCTTACCTAAACTTATATGATATTCATAAGCTCTTGATGTAGCGTCGAACCTAGTATGAGCATCGTTTGTTACCCCAAAAATTTTATTAATTGAAATGTCTTTAGGTAAAAATGAATTAAGCTTAAAAATGAATTTTTCAAACTCAATCACCCCTTCAAAATCAAAATGAGCATACATCTGTTTTGCATGTACACCTGTATCGGTACGTCCTGCTCCCACAATATCTATTTTTCCTCTAAGTAATACAGATAATTTTTCTTCAATAACTTCCTGTACACTAATTTGATTAGGCTGACGTTGCCATCCAAAATAGTTTTTCCCTTTGTATGCTAATTCTATAAAGTATCTCACTGCTCGTATTTGATGTTTGATTACTACAATACTAATGATTTAAAGTTGAAATGAAATAATGTAATAATATTAAGTTATCTCATCATAAGTTTTTTTTTACTTTAAAAGTTTAGTTCAAACCTATATATACCTTATGAGCTAATGTGTCATTCAGAACTATAATTACATATCAGCTATCTAATTACTTATGCTAAGCAGGGTTCAAGTCATAATTGCAAATTTCCCTGATTAAATAATAAATATTCATTACTAGTTTAAGTTTTAAACTAAATAAATATAATGTTTGGAATTAAAACAATAACGGTATAACTTATTTTCTTATCAAAAATCACTATTAGTTTTATATAGTGTTGGATAATAAATAATTCCCTCATTGTTTTATTAATACATTGTAAGATATACTATACTCTATCGTCTTACATAAAAAATAAAATTATGAAAGCATTACAAATAGCAGAAATTGCTCCTGACTTTACAACGAAAGATCATAATGGAAATGAGATAAACCTATCAGAATTAACTAAAACTAAAGATGTTTTGTTATTCTTTTATAGAGGTCAATAGTGTCCTATTTGCAATATGCACTTATCTAAAATTCAGAAAAACTTAAAAAAGCTTGAAGAAAAAAATATTTTCACTTTGGCAATTCAAATACACTATGAAATGGCGTTTAAATAAATTGGAATATATTTTTCTTTATCAAAGCAAATTTCATCTGCATAGCCATAGTTATGGATATTAAGTTTAATGAAGAACCGAGCATGAACAATAATATAACAATATGATATAATTATAATACATGCGAACACCACCAGCCTCGACGGCTAGGCGGGTCTACCCAAAATATAAAAATATTCTAGATGAAAAAGTAAAATAGAAACGATTTATAAAGGTCATTTCATATTGTTTTTGGTATTACTCCAGAGCATCAAGAAAATATAGAGAAAACTGTTATTAAGACAAATATTTCTATCTCTCTTATTTTTGATAATAATTATAAAATAATGAAAAAATATCAGGTTAATTTTACTCCAAATAAGAGTCTTAGATTTATCTACAATTCAATTTTAGGAGCTAAACTAAAAACTTCTCAATCAGATGGTAGCCAAACCTTGCCAGTACCAGCCACATATTTAATTGGAAAAGATAGAGTTATTAAATTTGCCCATTTCAATCCTAATTATATGAACAGAGCTAGTATT
>JADGDT010000052.1:0-17940 GCA_016744755.1 Ichthyobacteriaceae bacterium
TTTTCATACTTGGGGTGTTGTAAAGCAAACTGTTGATATATTAATGCAAACCACACCTGAAAATATTGATATTGACGAAATTAAAAGTAAAGTAGAAGATCTAAAAGAAATTGAAAATATTCATCACGTTCATATTTGGAAATTAGACGATAAGCAAATTCATTTTGAAGCTCATATAAGTCTTAAAAATAATATAGATATGAAAAAAATGATGGAAGTCAAAGAAGACATAGAACATGTTTTAGAACATCATTTTAAAATACAACATATTACACTACAAATGGAGTACAACACATGTACTTATAATAATGAATTAATTAAAAGTAATGGACAATAATGTATTATTTGCCTTCGGCTTGACTTTATTTGCTGGCTTATCAACAGGAATAGGTAGTGCTTTAGCTTTTTTTACAAAACGCACAAATAAAGTATTTTTATCCGTTTCGCTTGGTTTCTCAGCTGGAGTAATGATATACGTTTCCTTTGTAGAAATATTTAGCGAAGCCAAACGTATTTTAATAGAAGTTCACGGAGAAAAATTAGGATATTGGTATACTGCACTTGCTTTTTTTGGTGGGATATTAATAATTGCAATTATAGATAGATTAGTTCCTTCTTTTGAAAATCCTCACGAAGTTAGAACAATAGAAGATATAAATGAACCCGTTACAGAAGATAAAAAATTAATGAGAATGGGTTTGTTTTCAGCACTTGCAATAGCCATTCATAATTTTCCCGAAGGAATAGCAACATTCTCAGCAGGATTAATAGATCCAACTATTGCCATACCTATAGCCGTTGCCATTGCAATACACAATATTCCAGAAGGTATAGCCGTTTCCGTTCCAATTTATTATGCAACAGGAGATAGAAAAAAAGCATTTTTACTTTCGTTTCTTTCTGGTCTTGCAGAACCAGTAGGGGCTTTGGTTGGTTACGTTATACTAAAACCATTTCTTAACGAAACTGTTTTGGGTATTTTATTTGCCTCTGTAGCAGGAATTATGGTATTTATTTCACTAGATGAATTATTGCCTACCGCTAAGGAATATGGCAAACACCATTCAGCAATATATGGTTTAATAGCAGGAATGGCGGTTATGGCTCTTAGCTTATTACTATTTGTATAATATAAAATAATAAATATGGCAATACACGAAAAAATGTTAGCTAAAAATAGAGAAAACATCTCTAATTGGGCTTTTAAGCTGATGACCATTATAATGGAACTAATGGATGTTATTGGAAATTATTCTAATAAAAATTTTAAAACACTTGAAATAAGAAAAGGACAAACTATTGTTGATTACGGTTGCGGTCCTGCTAGATATATAAAAAACATATCAGAAGCAGTAGGTAAAAAAGGAAAAGTAATAGCAACAGATATTCATCCTTTAGCAATAAAAAAAGTAAATCAAACAATACATAAATATAATCTACATAATGTTGAAGCAATATTAACCAAAGGATATAACAGCTTTATAGACAACAATTCAGCAGATGTAATTTTAGCTCTAGATATGTTTCATATGATTCAAAATCACGATGCTTTATTAAAAGAATTTTCGAGGATAATTAAGCCCGATGGAATTGTAATTATTGAAGATGGGCATCAATCAAGAACAGAAACAAAAAGAAAAATACTTGACAGCAAAATTTTTAAAATAGTAGTAGAAAACAAGCACCATATAAAGTGTAAAAAGGAATGATTTTTTTGAACAAAATTAAACACTGTTCTTTATTGAATAAATAAATAATCTCGCCCCAAGTGTCGGGGAATTAAACCCTGTTGGGCTATCGCCCTGCAATTAAAATTTTAGAATATGAATACATTATCAAAACTACAAAGTTATATGACAGGTAGGAAAGCATTGCTTCCTGGAGCATTAATTTTGTCAGCAATAAGCACCATTATAGGAATGTTGCCATATATATTTATATGGCTTATTGTAAAAGAGTTATTTAATTCAGAGGCAAATTATTCTCAAGCTCTTATTAATACTTATGCGTGGTGGGCTGTGGGAACGGCAGTAGCAGGTGTTATAATATATTTTTTGGCTCTCACACTATCTCATTTAGCCGCATTTAGAGTAGAAACCAATATGAGGAGGCAGGCTATGCAAAAAATAGTACGTATGCCTTTGGGTTTTTTCGATAGAAATACAAGTGGTAGTATTCGTAAAATTATTGACGATAATGCAAGTATTACTCATATGTTTTTGGCACATCAATTACCCGACCTTGCAGGGAGTATTCTAATGCCCTTAACTGCATTAGTGCTTATTTTCGTATTCGATTGGCGATTAGGATTAGCTAGTCTTGTTCCTATTATAATATCCATGGTTGTTATGAGCTTTATGATGGGTGGTAAAGGGAAAAAATTCATGAAAGACTATATGACCTCTCTCGAAGATATGAATACTGAGGCTGTAGAATACGTTAGAGGTATTCCAGTGGTAAAAGTTTTTCAGCAGACGGTTTTTTCCTTCAAAAATTTCCATAATAGTATTACTAAATATAAAAATATGGTGATTAACTACACCAAATTATGGGAAAATCCAATGTCAATTAATACCGTAATTATTAATGGGTTTGCATTTTTTTTAGTACCAACAGCCATCTTATTGATTGGATATTCGGGTAATTACGTACCTACATTGATTAACCTATTATTTTATGTTATAATAAGTCCTGTTTTTGCCCAAAGTATAATGAAGAGTATGTATATGAATCAAGCATTGGGGCAAGCAAAAGAAGCAGTTAACAGAATGGAGAGTTTAACAGATGTAGAGCCACTTCCAATGTCTATTAACCCTAAGAATATTATAGCATGTGATATTTGGTTTAAAAATGTATCATTCAGTTATCCTGGAGTAGAACAAAAGGCAATAGATAATATTAGTTTCAATATTCCCGAAGGAAAGACCGTTGCCTTGGTAGGAGCTTCGGGTAGTGGAAAAACAACTATTGCAAGATTAGTTCCACGTTTTTGGGATACTGATACTGGGCAGGTTTGCATTGGCGGAATAGATGTTAAAGACATTGACCACAAAGAATTAATGAATAACATTTCTTTTGTTTTTCAGAATACCAAATTATTTAAAACAAGCTTATTAGAAAATATCAAATACGGTAATCCAGATGCATCAGCCGAAGCAGTAGAAAGAGCTATAGACTTGGCACAATGTCGTGAAATTATAGACAAGCTTCCCAATGGACTAAATACTAAAATAGGTGTAGAAGGCACTTATCTTTCGGGAGGTGAACAGCAGCGTATTGCATTGGCACGGGCTATTTTAAAAGATGCCCCAATTGTAGTTTTAGACGAAGCAACTGCTTTTACCGACCCCGAAAATGAGCATTTAATACAAAAGGCACTAGGTATGCTCACCAAAGGAAAAACAGTACTTCTTATTGCTCACAGACTTACTAGCGTTATGGATGCAGATATTATTCTGGTAATAGACAAAAGTAAAATTGCAGAGCAGGGAAGTCATAGTGAATTACTTAACAAACAAGGAATCTACTCAAAAATGTGGAACGAATATCAACAGTCTATAAAATGGACAATAGGAAAGGAGGCCCAAAATGTTTAATATATTAGAAAAACGATTTGCTTTAACACGTAAGGGAGCAATAGATTTTAGTAAAGGTATATTTTTTACAACCCTACTCAATATAGCGTTAATGCTACCAGCAATTTATGTTTTCTTATTTCTTGAAGATTATTTACGCCCTATTTTTAACCATTCTGGCACTACTATTACTCCTACCAATGGTTTGTGGTATTATATTTTGCTAGGCATAATATTTATGATAATAATGTGGATTATTGCTAGGTTTCAATACAGAAGTACATTTACTACCGTATATGAAGAAAGTGCCAACCGTCGTATCTCATTAGCTGAGAAGTTGCGTAAACTACCTTTAGCATTTTTTGGAGAGAAAAATCTATCAGACCTTACATCAACTATAATGGATGACAGCACTGAGTTGGAACATACTTTTTCACATGCAGTACCACAATTATTTGCTTCTATTATTAGTATTGTATTAATTGGAACAGGAATGTTCTTTTACAATTGGCAATTGGCTATTGCCCTGTTTTGGGTAGTTCCTTTAGCAGCAACTGTACTTCTTATATCTAAGAAATTATTACATAAGGAATTTCAAGATACTTATCAAAATAAAAGAAATGTAAGTGAACAAATTCAGGAAGGATTAGACACCATACAAGAGATAAAATCCTATAACAGGGAAGGCACTTATATGAATGAATTAAATCAAAGTTTAAATATCTATGAAAAACAATTAATAAAGGGAGAGCTACTGGCAGGTGGGCTTGTAAATTCTTCACAAAGTTTATTGAAACTAGGATTGGTAAGTGTTATTATTGTTGGTGTACAGCTCCTATCTGCTGGTACAATTAATTTATTTACGTATCTTATATTCTTGGTGATTGCTACCGGAATTTACAACCCAATAAGTGAAGTATTTAATAATTTGGCAGCATTATTCTACCTCGATATCCGTATTAATAGGATGAACGAGATGGAAGCATTATCAATTCAGCAAGGTAAAACAGATTTTAAGCCACAAAATTTTGATATTGTATTTGACGATGTAAGTTTTTCTTACGAAACAGGTAAACAGATTTTACAAAATGTTTCGTTTACAGCTAAGCAAGGAGAAGTAACGGCGTTGGTTGGCCCATCAGGAGGAGGAAAAAGTACTTCGGTTAAACTGGCAGCCCGTTTCTGGGATATTCAAAAAGGAAAAATCCTATTAGGAAACCAAAACATCAGCGAAATAGATCCTGAAACATTACTTAAAAACTATTCGGTTGTTTTTCAAGATGTGGTGTTATTTAATTCCAGTGTAATGGATAATATTCGCATAGGAAGAAAAAATGCTACTGATGAAGAAGTAATACAAGCAGCAAAAATGGCACAATGCGATGAGTTTATTAGCAAAATGCCTAATGATTATAATACAATTATTGGCGAAAATGGAGAAACACTTTCTGGTGGCGAACGTCAACGTATATCCATAGCTCGTGCCTTGTTAAAAGATGCTCCTATTGTATTGCTCGACGAAGCCACTGCCTCGCTAGATGTAGAGAATGAAACCAAAATACAAGCAGGTATATCAGAGTTGGTAAAAGATAAAACAGTACTAATAATTGCTCACCGTATGCGTACCGTTGCCAATGCCAATAAGGTAGTGGTGTTAAAAAATGGGAAGGTAGCAGAAAGCGGTTCACCCGATGAGTTGAAAAAACAAAAAGGTATTTTCTCTAAAATGGTAGAAAGGCAAATGTTGTAAGTAATGAGGAAAAAATAAAAGCTTAAAAATATGGAAACAAATTATTGGGATAAAAAAGCACCTGACTATGATACTCATAGAAAGAAATCAGAGAATGCTTATTCTAAATTAATGGAATTAATTAAAGGAGAATGTAGTAAATCTCAAACTTTTTTAGATATCGGAACCGGGACAGGAGAAATCCCAATAGCATTATCTAATAGTGTAAAGGAAATAACAGCAATTGATTTCTCACAGGAAATGATAAATATAGCTAAGCTGAAAAGAGAAAAATTAGATATTAATAATATCACATTTCAAGTTCAAGATTGCTATAACCCTAGTTTTAACGATAAAACTTTTGATATTATTACTGTAATAAATCTATTACATCTTTTAGATAAACCTGAACAGTTTTTAAATTCAGTTAAAGGACTTTTAGAAGATAATGGGAAGTTAATTATTCCAACGTTTTTGCATAATCACAGTATTCTAACAAAGATGTTTTCAAGAGTTGCGAAACTAAAAGGACACCCAATAGTTACCAGATTTGATTCTAAATCAATAATTGAATTTATTACAAAGTGTGGCTATAGCTTAGATAAAAGTGTTTTTATTAAGGGAGCAATACCAATATTATTTGTGGTTGTGTCAAAAAAATAAAAACATTAATGCCAAATATGATTTATAAATGTCATTTCATGTTGTTTTTGGTATAATAGTTATATCAAGTGTATTTTATATGGTTCTACCCTGAATGTTGTGGAATAATCGTCATCTTGAGCGTGGTTGGTGAGCGTGGTTGGTGAGCGTGGTTGGTGAGCGGAGCCGAACCAGAGCCGAACCATATCCGAATGTAGTCTATTATAAAATAGCTTATATAACGTTATCACTGTTGCTATAGATATTTCGACTACATTCCCTTTGTTTCACTTTGGGAATTCCGCTCAATATGACGGACGTTCTAAATTAGAAAATCCACACAAATAAGGGTAGAACCTTTTATATAAAATAACAGTAAAACAAAAAATAAGATGTTACAGATTAATCAAATTCAGCAATTATTAGGAGATGATATTTCTTTGTTAGATTTTTCAACACCTAAGATATCAAAAGAAGATATAAATACGCCCAGTTCAGAAGTTGTAAGTGAAATATTTATGGCTTCCGATAGAAATAATAGGGTATTAGGTAATCTAAATAGATTGTACAATAGTGGAAATCTTGCTAATACAGGATATTTATCTATTCTTCCTATAGATCAAGGAGTAGAGCATTCAGCAGGAGCTTCATTTGCAAAAAATCCTATGTATTTCGATGCCGAGAATATAGTAAAACTCGCAATGTCTGCTGGGTGTAACGCAGTAGCTTCTACATTGGGAGTACTAGGTTTAGTGTCTCGTAAATATGCACATAAAATACCTTTTATTGTAAAAATAAATCACAATCAATTATTGAGTTCTCCTAATACACATGATCAAATTATGTTTGGATCAGTAGATCAAGCTTATAATATGGGTGCTGCAGGAATAGGAGCAACTATTTATTTTGGATCACCAGAATCTAATAGACAAATTGTAGAAGTGAGTAAGATGTTTGCTTATGCACATTCAAAAGGATTATTTACAATTTTATGGTGTTATCTTAGAAACGATGATTTTGTACAAGATAAAGATTATCACAGTTCTGCCGATTTAACAGGGCAAGCTAATTATTTAGGAGTAACAATTGAGGCAGATATTATTAAACAAAAGCTTCCCGAAAACAACGGAGGTTACGAAGCTTTAAACAATACTGACAAAAAAGTTAAATACGGAAAATACGACAAACGAATTTACAATGAGTTATGTTCCGATAATCCTATTGATTTAACTAGGTATCAATTACTTAATAATTATGCAGGAAAAATTCCTTTAATAAATTCTGGTGGAGCATCGGGAAGTAACGATATAGCTTCGGCTGTATATACAGCTGTAATTAACAAGCGAGCAGGAGGAAGTGGTTTGATTCTAGGAAGAAAAGCATTTCAAAAACCCTTTAAAGAAGGTGTAGAAATTATTGAAGCCGTTCAATCGGTTTACCTAAATAAAGAAGTAACAATTGCATAATTTTAATAAAATGGCAAAATTAATTTTACTACGACATGGGGAATCTGTATGGAACAAAAAAAATGTATTTACTGGTTGGGTAGATGTTCCACTATCGTCCAATGGAATTATTGAAGCAATAAGAGCAGGTGAACAATTAGCTTATATAAATTTTGATATTATCTATACATCTGTTCAAATAAGAGCTATAGAAACAGCAATGCTTGCCCTTTCACAAAATAAAAGCAACAAAACTCCTGTAGTAATACATGAGTCTGGTGAAATGGCAAAAAACACTGTGATTTATGATGATACCATGAAAGATAGAGTAACCCCCGTTTACCAAGACTGGCATCTAAACGAACGTTATTATGGAGAATTACAAGGGAAAAATAAAGAAGACACAGCAAAAATTTATGGAGATGAACAGGTACATAAGTGGCGTAGGAGTTATGATATACCTCCTCCTAAAGGCGAAAGTCTGAAAGATACTTCCGAACGAACCAACCCATTTTTTAAAGAAACTATTCTCCCCCAATTACAGGAAGGAAAAAATATTTTGGTTTCGGCACACGGTAACAGTCTGCGTTCCATTGTTATGTATATAGAAAACCTGACAAAAGAAAAAGTATTAGAGTTAGAAATACCTACAGGAGTACCCCTGTTTTATGATTATGAGGATAATCAACTCATAAAAATATAATTGGTGTTATATAAATAACAATTTTAAACACCTTTTAAAAGATGTTTTTAGTATAAGCTATTGATAGTATAAAATAATCACACCTATAGGGGATTGCAGAGCTATAAAAATCACTACATCTTGGTATTGTACAACTAATAAAGAACACCGTTCTTTGTTGTGTAAATGATACTTTATATTATAAAAGCATAAAAGATAGTTACGCAAAAAATTATATCAGAAGTAGAAAAGAATAAGTCTAAATAATGAAAGTATAAAATTTTTTGAACAAAATTGAACAGTGTTCTTTATTAGTGTGAATTTTTAAAAAAAAATATAATGAAAATCCAAAAAATTAATGATTGGTTTGAAAGAAGAGCCACAGGAATCATCAAACGCAGATGGTTAATAATAGTCCTGTTTATAACAGTTGTAGCCATAGGATTTAATGGGCTAAGAAGTCTGAATGTAGAATCATCATGGGAAAATTTCTTTTTAGAAGATGACCCCGTATTAGTAAAATCTGAAGAATTTAAAGAAATTTTTGGTAACGATAACTTTGTAGCGGTGCTTACTGAGTGTGAAAATTCCTTTACTAAAGAATCGCTGGAACTTATTAGAGATTTATCTAATGAGTTGATGGATAGTGTGTCCTATGCCGAAAAAATAACGTCACTTACCGATATTGAGTTTATGACAGGTACAGAATATGGTATGCAAGTAGAGCAAATTGTACCCGATGTTATTCCTTCAAATAAACAAGCATTAAATGCAATTAAAATAAAAACCTTTAGTAAACCCCGAACTGCAGAACGTTTGGTTTCTAAAGATGGAAAACAAACATGGATTATTCTAAAACTCCGTAATTTCCCAAAAAAAGAAATTTGGGAAAAGGAAGCAAATCCAGTGGATCCTGGATATTTAACAGGAACAGAAGCTGAAAAAATAATTAGCAAAGAAAAATATAAAGCAATTTCTCCAAGAGCTACAGGAATGCCTTACGTTGCCTATAAAAAGCAAAACTATTTCGGTAAAGAAGCAGGCAAAGTAATGGGGATGGCCTTACTGCTTGCCATAATTGTTTTAATTTTTGCAACAAAATCGTTCAGAGGTGTCGCAGTACCATTAGTTACATCTGTAAGTTCTATTGTAATTATTTATGGTGCGTTAGGATATATAGGTTATCCAATAGACAGCGGAATGATAAGTGTTCCTATCATGCTATCATTAGCCGTTGCTATAGCATATAATATTCATATTTTCACCTTTTTCAAACGGAATTTCTTTATTCATGGCAAACGTAAGAAAGCAATAATAGAAGCAGTAAGCGAAATGGGTTGGCCTATTCTATTCTCTGCACTAACCACTATGGGAGCCCTGCTTACATTCTTAATAATCCCTATGAAACCACTACAATTTGTAGGCTTTGCCACAGCAAGTTGTGTATTGCTAACATTTTTTATTGTAGTACTATTAATGCCTGCATTATTGAGTTTTGGGAAAGACAGAACTCCACACCCTGCATTTAAAGAAAAAGGAGGACGTTGGTTAGATTTAAAATTAGGAAAACTCGGAGAATTTGTTTTAAGATACCCCAAAATGATAATTACAGTTTCGGCACTTATAATAGGGTTTTTAATTGTGGGAGCAACAAAAGTAGAGTCTGCTTTTGATATTGAAAAAACAATGGGACGTAATATCCCATACGTTAGCGATTTACTAGATATAAGCGACTCCGAATTAGGTTCTCTTTATTCATACGATTTATTAATAGAATTTAATGAAAACGGTGTTGCAAAACAACCCGAAAATCTCCAAAAACTAGAACAAGTAGAAAGCTATGCTCAAGATTTTATTCTTACAAAAAAAACTACATCTGTTCTTAATATCATTAAAGATTTAAATCAAACATTAAATGAAAATAACGAAGATTTTTATCGTGTACCTGATAATGAAAATCAAGTAGCACAGATGCTGTTGCTTTACGAAAACTCAGGAGGGACCGAATCGGAATATTGGATGGACTACGATTATAAACGCCTTAGACTTATGGTAGAACTAAGTACTTTTAACTCGGGTGAAGCAGAAAGAGAATTAGCCGATATTCAAAAAATGGCAAGCCAATTATATCCTGATGCACAAGTTACGGTTGTCGGTAATCTTCCTCAATTTACAAGCATGATGCAGTATGTAGTAAAAGGGCAAGTACAATCATTTGCATTTGCATTAATAGTAATTATGCTTCTTTTGATGATTGTTTTCGGAAGTGTTAGAACAGGTTTAATTGGTTTAATACCCAATATAGCCCCAGCCATCGCAGTAGGTGGTGTTATGGGTTGGTTGGGCATTCCATTAGATATGATGACCGCTACTATTATTCCAATGATATTAGGTTTAGCAGTTGATGATACCATTCATTTTATCAATCATGGGCAATTGGAATTTAACAGATCTAGAAACTACAATAAATCAATAAACAAAACATTTAAAACTGTTGGTGTTGCGCTACTCTTAGCCACCATTATTATTTCTGCAAATTTCTTAGTTTATACTACATCTACGGCTAATAATTTTATAAATCTAGGAATGCTTGCAGTAGTAGGAATGTTTGCCGCACTTATTGCCGATTTCTTTATTACTCCAATTTTATTTAAGTGGTTTAAGATATTTGGAGAAGAAGAATCTATTAATACTAATATTTAATACTAATATTTAATATTATGTGCCAATTCCCACTTTACGCTTTTATACCAAATACAATATGAAATGGCGTTTAAATAAATTGGAATATATTTTTCTTTAGCTAAGCAAATTTCATCTGCATAGCCGTAGTTATGGATATTAAATTTAATGAAGAAAAAGGAAAATAGAAACAATTTATAAATGTCATTTTATGTGGTTTTTGGTATTAGTCCTCAATGGTAATCCTATTCACAAACACGCTAGTCGGGTCTTTTGCCCAAAAGCAAAAGCCAGCCTAGCGTGTTGTTCATAAGTCTTACCATTTCTGGGCTAACACTACAATTGGGGGCATAAAGAATACAAGCAATATAAAAACGAAACTAGAAGATATTTATAATCAAATAAAATTTTAAAACAATGAATAGATTAAAAAGAATAACAGGAATTGCAGTTCTAATTGTAGTATTTACAATGAGTAGCACAACAATATTTGCACAAAGTCTTACAGGACGAGAAATAATGCAAAATGTAAAAGACCGTCCCAACGGCGATACCCGCTATTCGGAGATGACAATGAAACTGATTAATAAACGAAATAGGGTAAGAGAACGAAAAGTAAAATCATACTCAATGGATATTGGAGTTGACAAGAAAACAATTATGTTTTTTCTTTATCCAGGCGATGTAAAAGGCACTGGTTTTTTAACATGGGATTATGATGAGGTAAGTAAGGATGACGATAAATGGCTATACCTACCAGCCATGAAAAAAACAAGACGTATAAGTGGCTCATCAGCAAAGAAAGATTATTTTATGGGTACCGATTTCACTTACGATGATATGGGTAGCCGTAGTGTAGATGAGGATACACATAAACTTATTAGAGAAGAAAATATAGATGGTAAAAAGTGTTGGGTAGTAGAATCTACATCAAAAGACAAACAAGATATTTTCTCGAAAAAAATTACTTGGATAATACAAGATTGTCTAATTGCATCGAAAGTTGAATATTATGATAAATTAGGAAAGTTGCACAGAGAATTATTATTGTCAGAAATTAAAAAAACAGATGGTTTTTGGCAAGCACATAAGTTGCATATGACTAATGTTCAGAACAAACATCAAACTCTAATATTAATATCTAATCCTAAGTTTAATATAGATGTAAGCGAGGAGTTTTTCACCGTTTCTAATTTAGAAAGAGGCGATTTTTAAAAATGAAATTAGGAATTACGGATTAATTATGTCCCTCTTTAGTTCGTAATTCCAAATTATAAATAGTCTTATATGAAACGTCAATATATAATATTAACAATACTGTTATGGTCAAACTTTGTCTTTTCGCAAGAAGATAAAACAAAATTAAATTTCACTGGTTTTATAGATACTTATCATGCAGTACGAACTCAATCGCCAAATGATTTTTTGAGTTCACGATCCCGTTTAAGAGGAGAACTAAAAATGCTAAAAGGGCAATCATATTTTTTTACATCATTTAATGTAATCCACAACAATGTAATGCCATCTAAAACAGGGTTTCAATTAAGAGAAGCCTTTTTTGAATATTCTACAAAATCATTAAATTTAAAAATAGGACGACAAATAGTAAGTTGGGGAATAGCCGATGGTATGCGAATTACCGACATCATATCGCCAATGGATATGACAGAATTTTTGGCTCAGGATTACGATGATATAAAAATGCCTGTAAATGCTATAAAATTAAGGTGGGTAAAACCAAAAATGAATTTTGAAGTTATCTATATTCCAATTCCTACATTCTCTATAATTCCATACGAAACAGATAATCCGTGGTCTGTATTCCCAACCGAAGGAGATCCATTTTTAGATATTGATATGGATAATAAACCAGAGTTAACATTTGCCAATAGCGAATATGGAGCAAGATTCTCGTTTTTTCTATCAGGAATAGATTTCTCATTATCTGCCTTACATACTTGGAATAAAACACCCGTTTTTACCCGCAGTATATCAGAAAACTTAGATACTGTTTATGTAGAAGCACATCATTATAAATTAGATATGCTCGGACTAGATTTTTCGTTACCTAAAGGGCAATTTGTTTTCCGTGGCGAAACTGCATATTATATGGGAGAGTTTCACGAAACTAAAACTTTAGAGCCTATAAAAAAGAATTCATTAAATTGGTTAATTGGTGTAGATTGGTATCCAGGAGGCGAGTGGACAGTAACAGCTCAATATTCTCACAAATTTATACCTGATTATGTTGATGTATTAACCGAAAAAGAAAATACCATTTTATCAACCTTTGGTCTTACAAAAAAACTATTGCGTAGTACATTATCTTTATCAACATTTGCTTATATAGATATTAGTAATGAGGGTTTTTTCGATAGAACTAGTGTAGATTATGCCCTGTCCGATCAAATACATATAATGTTGGGTTACGATTGGTTTTATGGAGATGCTGGTATGTTTGGGTTATATAAAGATAATTCGGAAGTTTGGTTTAAAGCTAAGTATAGTTTTTAATTATATATCCCATATTTTAGGGAGTATTATATATAAATATCCCCTATATATGGGATTGTGTATCTAGGTGTTATTGCTCAACTTTACAAATTGGAAAATTTATAAATTTGTAAGAATGCAAGCTAAGATATTCATATTTGTACCTATAAATATAGGGCGTAATTTAGAAAGCTTATTAAAACGTAAAGCACCAAATACAGAGTTTATTACACCTTCATCGTCTAGTGAAGAGTTAAAATATTTTGCTGATATTTTCGATAAGCCTGTAGAAGAAGAGTTACCAGAATTAATTGTAACCTTACAGCCCGAAATACTAAAATATTTCGAAAAAGAAGAAGTGAGGAAACATTATGTTGATTTTACTTCGGATTTACCAGAACTACGACCTGATTTAAAAGAAAAGAATTTAGATAGTTCTATGGCATTTGTAAAACCACTACTTTACACACCAATTATAATGATGGTTAATAAAGATGTGAAGAACCCTCCTAAATCGTGGAAAGAGTTATTAGAACCTCGTTTTAATGGTAGAATTCTTGCTCCCGATTCTCAAACACCTGTTAGTGAGGCTTTTAATTTTTTAATGAAAGATATTGCAGGAGATAAAAATACCGATGCTTTTTTTAATTCAATGAAATATAGCGGATTACCTTTTGATGTGATAACAGGAGTAAATAAAGGGTTTTATGATGTAGGACTACTACCTTTACCTTTTGCTCGTTATAACATGGGTAAAAATTTAGAAACGCTAATACCAGAAGAAGGGGCTATAGTCTTGCCCGAAATGATGTTTATTCGCAAAGGAGCATCACCAGAAACATTAGAAGTTGCCAAAGATTTATTTGGTAAAAATATTCAGCGTTTTTTCTCACAACTTGGAGCTTTAATTCCTGTTATTGAAGAAATTCCACTTCCTGTAGAAGTAAAAAAAGACATGAATTTCTACTGGAAAGGCTGGGAATGGTATAAAAATTTAGCAATAAAATAAATAATTTATAAAAATGAAAAGACAAAAATTATCTATAAATCCTACATCAATGCCTGCATACATGGGATTTACACTACAAAATATTTCTATCCTCAATATTACAGATGAACAGAAGCAGAACTTATTATCTCTAAAAAAGACAATAATGAGTACTGCTCATCCTATAAAAGAAGGGATTACTAAACTTGAAGAAGATATACAAAAGCTTTGGCTAAATAAAGCTGACGAAAAAGATATTAAAGAGGTATTGCTACAGTACGAAAAGGAAAGAATCAACTTTGCAGATATTAAAATAGTTTGTAGAGATAAAGTTAAAGAGTTAATATCCGAAGAGCAGTGGAATAATATTGTTGAACAATATAGTACTAAAAGAGGATATGAAATTGATGCTTCTTTTGAAAATATAAGTCCAATACATCAAAATAATACTGTAGGAAATATTAATGAAGGTTTTTTAAATAGTACTTGCGATTTGAGAAATAGCATTACTAAAAAGGAGAAAGAGTCTCAAGAAATGTCTATGCAATCTAGAGATTATGATGATGTAATGAAAATGATTAAAGAACTCGAACACGAACGATTCCAATTGGGTGTTTTATGTGTTTCTTCTAGATAATCTCAAAAATTGAGGTTATTTATTTTTTAGAATAAATGGTGATATTGTAGGTTAGCGTAGATAAGATATTCTTAATATGTAAAAGGTTTAGTATAGTGGGGAGAAGTATAAAAGAAATGTGGAGTAAATTAAAAATTAGACTTGGAATAAGTAACAATATTCAGATTATTATCATTCTTATTATCTTTTCTATTACTGGTTTTTCTACATTGTATTCACATAAATTAATAGATTCAATTTTAGGGATAGACATATCAACTGCCTTTTATATAAAGTTAATAATATTTACTTTTTTAATTCTACCTATTTGGGCATTATACTTTCTTTTTTGGGGAACTTTATTAGGACAAAGAAAGTTTGTTACCAACTTTCTTAAATTGAAAATAAGATTACTGTTTAATAAAAATTTTAAAATAAAAAACAACAAATGAATTTTAACGATTTAAATTATTACGGCATTGCACTTGGAGCTATATCTTTTTTAATAATAGGATTATTTCATCCATTGGTAATAAAAGGAGAATATTACCTTGGTAAGAAAATGGCTTGGGTATTTCTATCAATGGGATTAATTGCCTCTATTTTATCGCTAATGCAAGAAAGTACTTTCATATCTGTAAGTCTGGGAGTATTTGGCTTCTCTTCTTTTTGGGGAATTAAAGAAATTTTTGAACAAATAGAAAGAGTAGAAGAAGGTAAGTTTCCGAAAAATCCTAATAGGGAATACAAATAATATTAAGAGTGTTAAAAAATTAATTTTTCTTGATTAAATTAATATCAACAACTAATGAGAGATAAAAAAGAATTGCTTAAACAAATAATGGTTTCGTTAGCTAAAAACGAAACAGAAAAAGCAGATAAACTAATTCAGGTATTTATGGATTATATTCCAGAAATATCAGCTGAAGAAGTTACAGAAGTAGCTCAACAGTTAGAAGATGAAAAAATATTTGCAGATGCAGAACAACATATAAGTATAGAAAGAAAAATATTTGAAGTTATAGAAAAGAAGATTCCTCAAAAAGACTTAACTATATTTTCTGCAGGGCATCCAATTAATACATTTTTAGAAGAAAATAAAAGTATTAAAGAGTTGTGCGAAAGAGCAACAAAGTTAAACGAAACGGAAGATAGTTTTAAAACTCTATATTCAGATTGGACACTTATTGCCAAACAATTTTCAGATTTAGATATTCATTATTTAAGAAAAGAAAATCAATTATTTCCATTTCTAGAAAAACGTGGTTTTAACCATCCAAGTTCTATAATGTGGAGCTTACATGACGAAATTAGAAGCTTGGCAAAAGGATTTTCTAAGTATGTATCCGAAAAAAACGAAAAATCATCTAAGTATGTTTTACCTGCACTTATAAGAGAGGCAGATGAAATGATTACAAAGGAACAAAGAGTACTTTTACCTACATCAGCACGATTACTTACTACAGAAGATTGGAAAGAGCTAAGAATAGGAGAGGACGAAATTGGTTGGATTATACCCGAACCACCAAAAGTTTGGGATATAAAAATAAGTATGGATAACCATTTGAAATCAGACCCTAAAAGAATAGCTAATTTACTTAGTATAGTTAATGATTTCTTTGATGGTAAGCCATTAGAAGCATTACAAAAAGAATTTGAGAATAATCTTGATGGGATAATAACACCTGGAGAATTTGCTCTTGCAGAGCAAAAAATGGAAGATATGGGTGTAGATAATTCTCAGTTTGAAGCAAAGATTGATGAATTATTAAAAATATTTAAAAAGTCTTTAGAAAAAGTAAGTATAACTAATCTTGACGAAGGTCACCCAATGGATACCTTTATTAAAGAAAATATTGCAATAAAATCGCTACTTACAGAATTAAGGAAATCTGAAAAAAATATTGATGTAAATAATGTAGATCATAAATATTGGGAAGATGCTTACGATAAAATAAGACAGATTAATATACATTATATTAGAAAAGAAAATCAATTATTCCCATTTTTAGAGACAAAAGGTTTCGACAAACCATCTACAGTAATGTGGGCTTTGCATGACGATGTTCGTCAGTTAATTAAATTTTATCGTTCATTATTAGACGATAAGAATTACGAAGAATTATTTGACACCCAAGAAATGATGTTCAATTCTATTGAGGATATGATTTTTAAGGAAGAGAAAATTCTTTGGGCAACAAGTTTAGAATTATTAACAAATAATGAGTGGGTAGAAATACGTAAAGGCGAAGATGAGGTAGGTTATTGTCTTATTGATACTCCTCCAATGTGGAATCCAGATTGGCAACATCCATCAACAAAAACAGAAGCAGATCAGGTAGGATCGTCTAATAACATAAATCCTATTCCATTTAAAGCAGGCGAAAAATCAAGCTCTCAAGTTGGAGCAATAAATTTAGAAGTAGGAGCAATTACACCAGAGCAAATAAATCTTATTTTTAAATACTTACCTTTTGATGTTACTTATGTTGATGAAAATGACGAAGTAAGATATTATAATAAGGGAGAAGATAGGGTTTTCCCTAGAAGTGCTGGTATAATTGGTCGTCAGGTAAAATATTGTCATCCACCAAAAAGTGTTCATATAGTAGAAAAAATTGTTGATGCTTTTAAAAGAGGAGAAAAGAATGAAGCTAATTTCTGGATTAACTTTCATGATAAATTTGTATATATTCAATATTTTGCAGTTAGAGATAACCAAGGGAATTATAAAGGAGTATTAGAAATTACCTACGATGCAAAAACAGTAAGAGGGCTAGAAGGAGAGCAAAGATTATTAGATTGGGAATAATAAATTATAACAACCTCAAACTATAAAATAAGTTGTAGTTTGAGGTTATATAAACATAAAATAAATTCAAATATTTTTAGGGCTTAAAATATGGATTACTTTAACGAAAATTCAAAATCGATAAAGGTATCTGATCTTATTAGTAGAGACCATTATATGATAATGGTACTTGAGAGATTTGGTATTAATTTAGGGATGCAAGAAAAAACAATAGGAGAGCTTTGTACAGAAAAAGGAATAGATATAGATCTTTTCTTAACCATAGCACAACTTCAT
>JADGDT010000052.1:18040-21438 GCA_016744755.1 Ichthyobacteriaceae bacterium
TTTGGTATTAATTTAGGGATGCAAGAAAAAACAATAGGAGAGCTTTGTACAGAAAAAGGAATAGATATAGATCTTTTCTTAACCATAGCACAACTTCATATTGATAGTACTGATTCATTTTCATATGATTTTAAAATAGATGATTTAAAGACCATAGTATCGTATCTGATTAAATCTCATGAGTATTATTCTAAGGAAATTTTACCTTCTATATCCGAAAGTTTAAATCATTTAGGTACAGTAGGTAATGATATAACATATACTCTTTTACTAAACTTTTTTTCAGTTTATAAAGAGGAAGTAGATAAACACTTAAAGTACGAAGAGATGTATGTATATCCTTATGCTCTTGACATACTGAAAGATCCTAATTATAAAATTAAAGAGTATAAAAATCACCATCCCGATATTGAATCAAAATTAATTGATTTAAAAAACTTATTAATAAAATATTTACCAAAAGATGAACATCAAATACTTAAAAGAAATATTTTAATACAACTTCTTAGGTTTGAAAAAGATCTGAATATTCACACAATTATTGAGGAGGCTATACTTATCCCTCTTATAGAAAAAAAAGAAAAACAATAATAAAGTGGAAGAAAAAAAACATATAGTAATTGTAGAACCATCCGTAATTATTAGGGAAGGAATATCTGCCATTTTACGAAAAAGTGATTCTAACTATTTTGTGAGTTATTTTGATAGTATAACTCAGTTACAGTCATTCAAGAAAAAGGATAAAGTAAACCTGATAATTGTAAACTCAAATATTATATCTTCAAATTTTTCGGAAATAAATACGTTAAAAGAAAGTTTTATTAACACAAAAATAATTGGACTTATATCTACTTATAATAGTAGAATATTAGAACATAAATTTGATGATTATTTTTATCTAAATGATAAAACTAAAGATATTGTAAATACTGTTATAAACAGCTTAGTTGAGGATAAAATTATAAGTAATACAATATATAAAAATAACCTTAGCGATAGGGAAACAGATGTTCTAAAACAGCTTGTATTAGGTAATATGAATAAAAGTATAGCAGATAATCTTAATATAAGTATTCACACAGTTATTACTCACAGAAAGAACATAACAAAAAAATTAGGTATTAAATCTACAGCTGCTATGGCAATATATGCCGTGGCAAATAATATTATTGAGATAGACTCATCATTAGATGAGTTTAAGTAGATATATACAAGGAATTATAGTCTAAAAACATCTCTTATATTTCTTAGTAAATCTAACCTACAAGTTATGCTATTTAGTAAAAATGATACAAATTAATTAGGCACTTTCATAAGTTCAGTAACTACTTGAATAACAGTATTTAATATCGTATTTTGCAAGGGAATAAACCCCGTAATCATAGAGTTATCGCTCTAAACGGGGTTTTCACTTTATCAATATGGGCAAAATACAAAGAATATCTGGTTTACAATACGAATTTTCACTTTTCAATCTTACAGAAGATTTTGATACTTATTACAATCGTTTTTTACAGAGTGATCTTGGAAAAATATATTTAGGAATTCCTTGGGGACAAATGGTAGAATCGTTTGGATTGTATGAGTCAAAAAAAGGAACTGATAGTTTTTTCAGTCCTCGGAGAAAACTTGGATTAATGTTCTTGAAGAATTACTCACAAGTATCGGATAATAAATTGGTTCTACCCTGATTTGTGTGGAAAAAAAAGAGTAGTAGAGTAAAAATTAGATTATAAGATTAGAGTATTACATAGTAAATACAATAGGTACAGTAATCCTATAATCCTTTAAACCCTTAATATTTTATTTTCTTAAGGATATAATTTATTCAAATTTCCACAACATTCGTGGTAGTACTAATAAATTAATAGAGCAACTTAATTCTAACATTGATTATCAATTTTTTTGCGATATAAATTTAGGTTTTAATCGCCTTACTAATCATAAAATAGTAAGTCAAATACGGTGTGAGTTAGCTGAGAATTTAAATATAGCGGAACAAGAGCTATTACTCTCACATCATTGGTCTGCATACATTAAATAAGGATAAAATAACTATGGATGCTACAGCTTATGAAAGCGAAGTCAGGTATCCAACAGATCAGAAGTTATTATGGGAATCGGTTGATTGGAGTTATAGTCAAATGCGCAAAATTTGTAATAATCTTAATATAAAAATACCAAGGACAAAATATTTGAAGTGGAAAAGAAGGAATTTGGATTATAGCAAAATGCGTAGAAAGACTAAAAGCAAAAGAAAATCCTTAACAAGAGCCTTACTTCACTTACTAAACAAAATCAATACTGAGCTAGATAAAATAGAGCTTCAATATAGCTTTGAAATGCCCGAACTCTATGATGTAAGACGAGAAACTATATCTAAAATCTATGAACAACAGAAACACCTTTTTACAACCGGAGAATATCCAAAGAACAGAATAGTAAGTATCTCCAAAAATTATCTTCGTCCGATAGTAAGAGGAAATAAAAAAAGTAGAATTTGGTGCAAAAGTAAACAAACTTCAAATAGATGGAATAAACTTTATCCAGCGTATAAGTTTTGATGCATTTAATGAAGGTATAGAACTTGAAAACACAGTTTATAAGGCTCAACAGTTGACTAAAATCAAAGTGAAAACTTTAGGGGCAGATGCTATATATGCAAATAATAACAATCGGAATTTTGTCAGTAAGGAAAAGATAAATACAGATTTTAGACCAAAAGGTAGAAAGTCAAAAGATTACAAGCAACAACAAAAAGCCAGAGCTATAATATCAAAGGAAAGAGCTACAAGACTAGAAGGAAGTTTTGGAAAAGACAAAGAGCATTACCATCTAAAAAAGATAAAAGCCAAAACGCCAAAGACCGAAAAAATTATGGATTTTCTTTGGTATACATGTTTCTAATGCTTTGGAGATAGGTCGGAGGATTACAGAAAGTCAATTACAAAAATCAGCATAGGAAAAAAATCAAAAAAAACAATTGTCACGGAATAGTTATGTTCTGACGGCACAAAATCATGTGCCTTATTTTGAATTTAAACTAAATGAGTAGAAAAAATATCCCAAAACTAAAAAATAGCATTGGGATATTACATTTTTGAACATAGAACCAGCTTACCTCTGAAAGTGCCTAGGTAGCGTGGTTAGTGATCTTGGTTGGTGATCAGAGTCTAACCATAGCCTAATATGGTCTATTTCAATAGTTTACACTGTATTATCACTCTTGCTATAGGTATTTCGACTACATTACCTTTATTTCATTAAGGTAATTCTGGTTCGGCTACGCTCACCAACCACGCTCAATATGAACTGTGTTAAAATCCTAGTAAAATTATCGCAAAATTTTCATTAAAAAGATCTTTTAATTTGACCTTTTTAATGAAATTATGCTACGC
>JADGDT010000053.1:0-2343 GCA_016744755.1 Ichthyobacteriaceae bacterium
GAGCTTCGAGCTCATTAACCTTTATTTCCTATTTGAAAATCAATAGTAACTTCTTTCTTATCTAATCCTGCAACAGGAACTTCTATAAAAGCATCTGCTTGTTCTACTCCGTCAACTAATACTTTTTGAATATCTCCTCTTTTTATATTTATTTTGAATGTTGTACCTCTAAAAAATCTTTCGAAAGATAAATTGTTCCAATGAGAAGGTATCTGCGGATCTATTGTAAAACCTTTAAATTCTCTTTTAAAACCTAAAAGATTATCAAAACAGTTTAACACATTCCACGCTATTGTTCCTGTTCTCCAAGGATCATCAGATACATTTCTTTCTTTACGTAAAGCTGTTGGTCCAACATAACTATTTGCCTGAGCAAAAGGTTCTGATCTTTCTTCAGATGGAAGTATGCTCATAAATGTTTTAAATGCTTTATCGTTTCTTCCTGCTACATAATCTGCTGCAATTTTAAACGACGCTGCATGGCAGTAAACATTTCCGTTTGTAAAGTTTCCTTGTGGAATGCCTGTAATAGAACCAATATCTTTGTTGTACTTTGTAAAAGGAGGCCAGTTATGAACAGGTCCAACAGGTGTATCAACCATAGGCTCTACCTTTTTCATTATCTCTTCATACTTATCAGAATCAACTATTCCGGCTAGTACTGCCCACGATTGAGGGTTTATAAATACTTGTCCTTCTTCTGATGCATTATCTCCAACCTTGTTTCCAGTATCGGTAAACGCATAAATAAAGTGGTCCTCATCCCAACCGTGCTCTAAAATATTTTTCTTAATTTCTTGGTATCTCTCTTCGCACTGAGTTGCTCTAAAAGAATCTCCTTTCCACTTTGCAATCTCACCAACAAGTTTTAATGCTCTTGCAAGTGCAATACTCATCCATACTCCTTCTCCTTTTCCTTCTGCTCCAACTCTGTCCATTAAGTCGTTCCAATCGCCATGACGTATAAGTGCTAATCCACGCTCACCTCTATCATTCCAAAGGAAATCTATTGCTTTAAGGTTGTGATCCCAAATTGTATCTACTCCTTTATCGGAATAATCAACAACTTGATCTAACATAGTTAAATCTCCTGTTTCTCTAAGAATAGAATATGTAGCATGACTAATCCAACTTGGTGAATCGGAATAATGCTTGTCGGCAGCAGCTACTTCTTTTGATGAAACCCTAAACGCTCTAGGACAGAAACCATCACTTCTTTGATTCTGAAGTGCTTTAATCAACATTGCTGTTGCTCTATCAGAGTCTAAAATTGCCATACCTGCGGCATCTTGTAGTGTATCTCTATATCCTTTGAAATAAAATCTTGCCCAATCTGCCATTAAAAATAATTGGTGCTTCATCCATACATTAAAAATATTATTGAAATCGCCATCAGGAGTATTTATGGTTGTTAATCCTAATCTTTCGGTATTTTGTTTTTTTATTTTTTCTAACTCAGCATCAATCAACTCGCTGTTTGCGTAAAGAGATGTGAACTCATCTGCTTCTTTTTCATCGAAAACAATACCCATTACAAAGTTTAATCTTTGCTCAGCATCAGATTCGAGAATTAGATTATGCTGTAATGCTGATACCATAAGCTCTGTAGAAGCACTACTATCGCTCAACTGACCATTTGCTATGCAGTCGGGCAAAGTATTTGTTTGCTTGTTTCCTAAAAATACTTCTTTACTTATGTCGTAATGATTGTAAGGAACATCGGTATAAGTAAATGCTCTATATTTTTCTGTCATCACACTTACAGATCGGTTTCTGAAGTACAATCTTTGTTTTTCTTTTTCCTGATAACCATCAACAGCCGAATTGTAACCATATGTTAAATTAACACCATCTAAAACCATAGGTGCTACTGTGAACACAGAAATATCACGTTTTCTTCCAGACTCATTAGTTATAATTACCGACCAAATTTCTCCTGCTTCTTTGCGAGGAACAAATATTTGGAAAGAAATTTTTATTCCATTTTTCTTACTCTCTAAAACAGAATATCCTAAACCATGACTAGTACTAAACTCATCTAGCTCAACATTAGTTGGAACAACAGATGCCGACCAAACTTCACTTGTTTCGTTATCACGTAAGTAAATATTTCTTTGCGGACTACGGTCGTCCTGTTTTCCAAACATGTTAGTTAAAACTCCCTCTTCGTTTTGATACAACGAAAAACCATTCATATTCTGACCTACACTTGCCAAGTAAGTTGGATTCCAAAGCATATTGAACCAATCTCTAGGTGGATGTGGTGCTGTAACATTATACTCTATTCCTTCGTTTTTAAAACTTCCGTACTTCATAATTATATTTTCTTAATCTTTATTTTCT
>JADGDT010000053.1:2443-21383 GCA_016744755.1 Ichthyobacteriaceae bacterium
CAATCTCTAGGTGGATGTGGTGCTGTAACATTATACTCTATTCCTTCGTTTTTAAAACTTCCGTACTTCATAATTATATTTTCTTAATCTTTATTTTCTTTTATTTCACAAAGAACTTCAAAAGAGGCACAGAGTTTCACAAAGTCTTTGTGTTCCTCTGTGACTTCTTAGTGTTTCTTTGTGTTACAATTTAATTAGTCCTATTCTTCAACCAAGCAATGCAAAGGTTTTTCCAAGCTTCTACATTTCCTTGTCCGTTTGCCAATGAAAAGCCGTGTTCTCCGTTTTGGAAAATATGCATTTCGGCATCAACTTTATTTTTAATTAATTGCCTGTAAAAAGCAATACTATTGTCAACTTCTACAACTTCATCATCCGACGAATGGACTAAGAATGTTGGAGGCGTATCTTTTGTAACATGCTTCTCACTTGAATAATACTCCATTTTTTCTTTATCGGGATTTTCTCCCATAAAAAAATATCTTGACCCCTCATGAGTAAAATCTGCACTCATAGAGATTACAGGGTAAATGAGTAAACTAAAATCAGGTTTTGCACTTAACAAATCAATTTTATCTTTAACTCCTAAAGTACTATCTCCATAATGAGTTGCTAATGTTGAAGCAAGATGCCCTCCTGCCGAGAAACCCATTACTCCAATATTATCTTTATCTAAATTCCAATCTTCTGCATTTTCTCTTACAATTCTCATTGCCCTTGCTGCATCTAGTAATGGCGATTTTTCTCTATCGATATTACTTTTGCCATGTGGCAAACGATATTTAAGAACTATGGCTGATATTCCATATGAGTTAAACCATTTGGCTACATCATCTCCTTCCCAAGCATTTACAATAACTTCGTAACCTCCTCCTGGGATAATAAGCACTGCCTGACCATTGCTATTTTTCTGCGATGGCAAATAAACCGACATTTCTGGTTTAGAAACTAGAGTAGAAATTTCTAGATTATCTCTAAATACTTCTGTATTGACTTCCCCAGTTTCCTTGTAATTAGGAATATCCTTTTCCCAAAGGGGTATTGTTATTGTCATAGACTGAGTTATAATAACCTTCTCAATTTTATTTTTTTCGTTTTGCCCTAGCCCTAAAGGGAATCAAAAAACATAAAATTGAAATCTAGCTTTTTCAATGATTTAATCCTTATCATATTGATATATTCTGTTTTCCGCCAACAAGGTTTACCGATTTACCTTTCCATTTGAATTCTCCTTTTAATCCATTAGGAAGTATAACTTCAGCATCCATTTTATTATCGATTTTCACATACGACACTTTAATCATTCCCTGCGGATGAGGAAATTCAGCTTCAAGCTTATTTAATTTACCTAAGTTAGGCTCAATAATTACCGATTTAAACGAATGCTCTGCTGGATAGATTCCTGCAACAGTGTGCAAGAAATCGAAATTAGGACTTGCACTCCACGCATGACTCTCTGATCTAGGATTAATATCCGTTTCTCCATAAGTAGTCATTCCATTAGCAATCATTCCTTCCCACGACCCAAGTAAATCGAAATATTTATCTCCTAAACCTACTTTTTGTAAGGCTCTGAAAGTATAAAACTTGAAATATATTGTTGCTTGAAAAAGAGTTTTATCATCTAGCACCTTCTGCATTACAGTTGGCTGAATATCTTCTTTAAAAGTATCTGTAAGAATACCTAGTATATTTGTGTGTTGCGAAAACTTATCTTTATCTGGTGTTTCGGCAATAAGTCCTTTTTTGTTGTCGAAGCATTTTTCTAATACTGATTTTTTAATCGTGTTAGAAAGCGTTTTATAAGTTTCAACCTCTTTATCTAAATTGAAATAATCTAATACTGCTTGTGCATTTTCTAAAGTCTTAACTAATTGTAATGCTAAGTTTGCTGAATATCCATTATCTGCTCCATCTGGAATACCACTAGGAAAATCGGCTGTCCAGTCTGTAAAGTTCCACCATTTTAAGTTGGTAAGCATTCCTGTTTCGTCAACTCTTGAAGAGAACCATTCTATAACAGTTTTCATACCTGGAATAAACTGGCGTAAAAATTCAGGATCATTTCTGTACATGAAATAATCGTAAATCATGTCAACCCAAATTAATGAGAAAGGAGGAATAATTTGAATTATATTTGATGGATAACGACTTTGTGTTAGACCTTCTGGCAAGCGAGAATCATCGAATTGCTGAATTGCTTTTCTCATTAGTCTATCATCGCCAGATACATAAACAGATATTAAAGATGCTATTTTAGTATCGCCAATGTACTGTAAATTCTCGTAGTATGAATCGTAATACTGCTCATCGGCAGAGTTACGTAATGTTCTCCAAGCTGCCTCCCAAATTTTATTGTGTGATGTGTTACCTGTATTTACTTTTGCTTTTTCTTTAAAAGGATACCCTGTAAAAACACCGTGATAATCCTCTAAAACTAGAGCTTCGTTTTTTGTTTCAATCTCTAATTCAATAAATCTATATGTTCTACGAGAAAGAGGTTTGAAAAATCTATTTTCGCCACCATCAGGTAAAATAACATCATAGTAACCAAATATTGATTTGCCCTCAATATCATTACGGTTACCTTTTAAATCTACGCTCAATAAATTACCATCGGAAACAACTTCTCCCGGATTTACATCAATTAAAAGTGCTTCGGCATAAGTTATTTTTATCTCACTGTCTTTTCCTTTGCTATATGTTAACTCAGGAAAACCTGTTGTGTGGTGCGTTTGATCTATAAGTATTTTTACTTTTGAATTTGATGGAATAATTGTTGAACCGTTTCCTTTTATAAAAGCTTCATTCTTTTCTATCCCACTAATTCTTGCAATTTTGGCAAACTCCTCTACTCTTTCTTCCATAAGCGGAATAGTACGTGGTACAAGATGCCAAGCACCTCCGTAAATAAAACCACGACCAGCTGCAAACTCAGTTATAGCACTTTTTGGTTTTAGCCAATTTTCGGTATTAAAATCTAATTCATTCCATCCCCAAGGATACATTGTAGCATCAACTCTATCGCAAGGCCCAGCTGCATAATATGCATCCATCATCTCACTTGTGATATTAATTGCTGTGAAAGCCTTATTCTTAATAACTTTCCAATTGGAAGTTCCCGTATTAATATCTATGTCAAGGTCTATATCAAGGTCTCTATCGCCCTGTAAAATAAAAGCAGTTTGAACCGATACTTGGGAAACATTTTTATACTCTCCGAAGTTTACCACCTCAGCAGCAATTACATTTTTGCCAATTTTTAATTGATTAGAAATATCTACTGTCTCGTATCTTTGATGAGATGGATCGCCAATAGATGGGCCATAACTAACTCTCGTACCGTTTACAAAAAGTCTATACCTATTATCAGCAGAAACGAATATGTTAAACTCTTCTACTGCATTTTCAATATTAAACTCATTTCGAAAAAGGAATACTCCATAATCTAGTGTAGATTCAGTAGGATGGGTAATCCATTGTGCTTTCCACGTAAATTTAAGCAAGTCAATATCTTTTCCTGACCCGTTAATAGCTACTGTTGATTCTGGTGTAATCATAAATATTTTTAATTTATGGCTGAGTTCTAATAATCATCTCAATTAAATATTTCTAGTTTTGCCCTAACCCTAAAGGGAATCAAAAAATATATAATTGAGATTTAGCTTTTTCAATGATTCTCCCTTTATAGAAGGGGCATAAAATTATTGAAAAGTGGTAATTATTAGAACTTATCCTAATTTATTAGAGCATTTTGAAAATTAATTCATACTAGTATTTTCTAAATGCAATCGATTGTACAAATAACAATAAAAAAATGAGAAAAGCCAAACTTTATTGTACAAAGTTTGGCTTTTCTCATTTTAATATAATTACGAAATGATTAAGACTTAAAGAATTATAGTGTAATACCAAAAACACTTAAATCTTAAAAGGTCATTTCAATATCTAATTGGTGTTATTTAGAAAAATCTGGTTTATCAGTTGTAACTCTAAACTTGTCGAAATCTATGAAAGTATCTTTACTTGGAGCCCAATCGGCACTTGCGCCACCGTAGAAAGTTGAGAAGTAGAAAGTATCTATCATCCCTTTACCCCAAAGCCCTAATCTTAAATTTTGTCTATCTATTACTTGTTTACCATCAACCCAAACCTGTAGAATTCCATTTTTAAGATTATTCTCGTTTAGTTTTACTCGTTGTGTAATTCTGTACCATTTGCCAGGAACAAGAGTTGTATTGAAATGTACTGACTCTCCATACTTATCGGTCATATCCATAAAGTATAGGTAAACAACCATTTTACCTTCTTTTACCCACATGTATCTAGCGCTCCATCCTTCTCCATTTTCGGGGTGATGACCACCTGTAAAAGTAGAGCCTCCGCTTGTAAGCCCTGGTAGTTTGCCTCCTTTGCTAAAATCAAAACCTTCTTCAAATTTTAAATAATAATCGAGATAATACTCATTTGAAGGTGTTAGTTTTTTAATAAACTGAGAACCCGAAAAGCCTATGGTGTTTGGCCCTACACTACCTTTAGGATATTTTATTTTTAGCACTTTTCCTCTCTCAGCGTCTTCTATAACAGATGCATTATTATTGAGATAAATCCAGTCCATTCCGTTGCCCTCTTTTTTAAGAGCATCATCGGTAAGTTGACTTACATCTGTATTTTTGAAATCTAATTTGAATTCAGTTTTATTTTGAGCACTTATAGCCACACTAGCAAAAATAAATGCTGATAATATTATATTCTTCATATTATAATTTTTTATTCTGATTTGAAATGTTCTAATATAAAATTCTTTGTATTCTTTACTGCTATTTTAGATTCTTCCATTTTGTAATATCCTTGAAAAACATGCCACATGCCTTCGTAAACATCGAGTTTTACTTCTTTACCTCCTTCACTAATTGCTCTGTACAATCTTATTGAATTACTCAAAAATATCTCTTTTCCTCCAACTTGAATCAATGTAGGTGGAAAATCTTTTGAAAAATCTCCGTAAACTGGTGATACATAAGGGTTTTTAAAGTCTTTTTCATCGGCATAAGCCAAAGCACATTGATCTAAAAAACCTTTGTTTACCAAATTTGGATCGTGATCTTTTAAAGTAAAATATGTATCTCCAATTTCGTCAATATCGGCCCAAGCAGACCAAAGTACTAAAGACGAAGGTAACTCAATACCTTTATCTCTCATTTTCAACACGCTACCTGCTGCTATTCCGCCACCAGCAGAATCACCGTAAATTGAAATGTTTTTTGCTTCGTATCCTTCTTTTAATAAACCTTGATAAAGCTGTAAAACCTCATCGGTAATTTTACCAAATTTAGCTTGAGGTGCAAGTGTATAATCAACCGAAACAATTCTCATTCCAATAGCATCTGCCAAAGGCACACTTGATAATAAAGTTACATCGGCAGTAAAGAAAACGTAAGCACCACCGTGGATGTAAACAATTACCTTGCCATTATATTTATAATTTTTAGGTTTTACATCTATAGCTCTTATTCCTCCTACTTCAATAGTATCTATAGTAGGTTTATAGTATTCTAGCAACTCAGGTAAAGGTTCGCTAGCCATTTGGTTAAATTCTTTTTGTTTTGCTTCCCAATCTTCTATTGGAGCATCTGCTTTTAATAAATTTTCTATTCCTTTATTTCTACTTTCAATACTCCACTCTCCAATTACTTGCTGAGCCTCTTTTGATACGGTTGTTGGAATATGAAATTTTGTTTCAACTACACTGTTTTCTTGTTCTGCTATCATAATTTCATCTTTACAAGAACTTAGTAAAATCGTTCCTGAGAGTATTAAATATAAGTACTTCATCTAGTTATATAAAAAATTATTGCAATCGATTGTACAAATATAGTGATTTATTAAAATTAAACACTATATTCGTACAATCGATTGTAATTAATGCAATATTAAAAAATATGAAATCAATATCTATACTTTTTATTTTATTCATTACTGCACTTACAAAATTAAGTGCATCTAATATTCCGCCTGCTCCTATGGGTCCAGAACCACCTCCTGGTGGTGATATTGGAGGTATTTGGATAATGGTTATTATTGCCACAATCTATGGTATTATTCAAAAATATAAAAATCATAAAAAGACGATTTTAAAAATTTAATTGAAATAAAAAAAGCACCGAAGATAAATTTCTTTGGTGCTTTTTCAATTATTAAACTTATATCAAAAACAACATGAATGACGTTGGGTGTATGGGGTATTGGGCAACTCTAAATTAGTAAAATATTTAAATATACGACCAAGCACCGTTTTAATTTTTTGTTTAATTTATAGTATCTACCACTAATTTGGTGGAACTATCGTCACCTTGAGTCCTAAGTTTTTTCTCAAAAAATTCCAATGAGCTAATGACGAGTGATGCTTTGCGAACTTTGCGTTTTTTCTCTTTGCGTACTTTGCGTGAAAAGCACACTCAATTTCACGCAAAGTACGCAAAGCTTTTCGCAAAGGAAACGCAAAGAAAAGAAAAGTCGTCATGGGTAGAGGAGCCAAAGCGAAGTCGAAAGGTCTATTCCAAAATAACTTACATTATGTTATCACTGTTGCTATAGATGTTTCGACTACATTTCCTTTTGTTGCACAAAGGAAATTACGCTCAACATGACGAATATTCTAAATTATAAAATCCACACTAATGAGGATAGAACCATTAAAATAACAGTAGAACCAATTTATATTTTCAAAAGAAAAAAATTAAAACGGTGCGGACTTTCTAAATAAGAATGAGCTTCTTCGACAAGCAACAATTCGCCCAATAATTATACACAGAGTGTTGACAACAATATATTTCAATATTTTCAAAGTATTTTACTTAGGTCTTGTCTCCCTATAATTGTCATTATCTCGATTATATCATCATCCATTTTAAAGTAAATTGAGTCTGACCCACAAACACAACGCCTATATCCTTTTTTTATATAGTCAACTGATTCAAAAGAAAATGGTCTTTGAACAATTATATCAAAATGAGTAAATAATGATTCAAAATATTTATCAGCTTGCGTTATTACAAACTTCTCTACTCCATAATGATGAATTCGAATAAGGTCTTCCTTTGTTTGATTACTTAATCTGTATTCTGTCATTTAGGCGAGACTTTGATTCTTTCAATATTTCTGCTTTACTGTCATTTGTAAAACCACTTTTTTCTGCTCTTTCCAACTTAGCTTTTATCCAGTTGATTTGGACCTGTTGCTTTCTAGCTTGTCTTATCAAGTCATTTACTAACTCACTCTTACTTGAATACTCATTACTCTCCATTTGAGATTTTAGCCAATTTTCATTAGGTTCTGTAAATGATATACTTTGTCGTACCATAATTAATAATTTAGTGGTGTAAATTTACATCATTTTTGAATCAAATAAAAGATTACTATCTTAATGTTGCCAACATATTGGTATAAGTACTCTATTATTGATACCAACAAAAAAAGACAACAATTAATTGTTGTCTCTTTTTGTTGGTATCAAAATAAATAATTCTACTTCTTAATTATTTTTTTATTCATTATTTCGCCATTAGTAGAAGTTACTCTAACTAAATAAATACCTTGTGTTAAACTTTCTACGTTATAACTCTGCTGTTTGTAAAATGACAACACCTTATTTCCATTAACATTATACAATTCAACTTTACTAACATCTGTTTTAAGTATCTCGAAACTTTCAGTAACTGGATTTGGATAAATATTAAAATCTGATGTTAAATTAGAAACTTCATTACTTAATGTTCCAGAAACAAAACTAATTTCAAATCTATTGTTAATATCTCCAAATTTAGATGTAGTAAAATTATAGCTGTCATTTTGTAAATTGTGGGTTTCTCCTGTAACCTTATCAGTTATAATAATAACTTGATTAATTAAATTCCCCTCCACTTTATCTATGGATAAAGTAAAACTTGTTGAAGATCCTTCGTCAATACGAAAACCTAAGCCTACTTTTTGTTCGTTACTAAATATACCAAAACCTTGAATAGAGTATGGTTTTTCCGAAAGAAGTGAGTAAAAATTAATATCATTACCCGCATCTAAGTTTGGTGCATCATATCCATTATCGTAATCTGCAGAAGCATCACTGAAGAAACCTATAAGTATTTGGCTAGAAATATCACCATTAGACAATCTAAGCCAAAGTCTATCTTCTAAAAAATTACCATTGTCATCTATATTTGTAGATTTTTTATAAAAGTTATTATTATCATCAGTATTAACACTAAAAACTTGCATGTCTGGTGTGAAGGTTACGTTTCCTGCTGTTATTGCATCTAGCATAAAACCTTGACCCGAAGCAATAGATTCTGTTGGTGTTATACCGCTATTACCTTCACCAGTTGATGCTGTTGGATAAACACCTCCTGCTAGATTATAATATGCATAATCAGAAAGAGCATAACCAACATTAGTCTCATCTGTTGTGTGTGTCCAAAAATAAAGTGTCTTAGTTATATTTGTGTTTCCATTAATAAATGCTCTAGCCGAAATAGCTGTTGCGTATGGATTACCAAGTAAATTCCAGTCATCATAATCGTCGTCGGTATCACCGCTTGCATCGGCACTTAAAAATATTGGTGCAACTACATTGGCAGAGTTAATCGTTTTTGTTCCTGTACCTTCTCCTGCTTTATAGGTTACAGTATGAACACTAGGTGTTGTTCCGTCGTCGGATCCCTTAGCTGCATATCCTACGCCAGGTGTCATTATTACATCGTTAGTTACAGCAACCCACGAATTTCTATCATCATCATACCCGTCATCATTAGCATCGTTAAAAGCAGATGTATTGTATTTATAAACCTCTGGTGAGCCTGAATCTAACAAGGCTTTCTGTACTGTTGTACTTAATGGAGAAGACCAATATGTGAAATTATTTTTAGTAGCTCTAGATTCTCTAATTACTTCAAAATCGCCATTGATTGTAATTGAAAATGTAGGACTATTTGTTTTAAAAGAACCTCCGCTCTCTATTACTACTTTTCCTCCAGTATCAATAATCATATTATTTTGAACAAATACATTCGCTCCATTAAAAATATGAAGTTCACCTGTACCTGTAATGGTTAGTTTATCACTTAATAAATTAAAAACATCTTTACCAGTACCTACTTCTAAATATGAATCTACTATTGTTGTTGTTTTATTATCTGGTTCGCCATTAGACCACGAAGTACCATCCCATGTGGTTGTTCTTGCAATAATTGGTGCTCCAAAATCTAAAACTAATTGAGCTGGTTTTATATCTCCCCTAGCTACGTAATGCTCATCTAAACTACCTCCATCGCCTCCATCAACAATAAAGCGCTGATAAACAATCATCCCAGTATTATTTACAGATAGTCTAAGAAAAATCCAATCGCCTGCAACTGCTCCTGCTGTGTATTGTGCATTTATATAATTTACTAAAGAAGTTTTATTAGCACTGCTAAGTTCAAATCTTGAAATATCTAAATATTTTATTGGATTATTTTTAGAAAAGAGAGCCTCTTCAATACCATAATCCGTTCCATTTGCAACACCCGATCCTGATGAAAAAGCACCTGAGTAATAATCTGAAGCAGAAATAACATCACTCCCTTTATAGGTTAATCCATATAAATCTATACTTGTATCTGTATATTCCTTACCATAAGGAACATAAATATTTAATTGTGCTCCTTCTACTTGTGTCTTTCCTGCTGGTATTGCTGGTAGTTGAAAAGGAATAATGGCAGATGTTAGATTGGGATTTCCTGCATTGTCACTCTTACCCAGTTTAATAAACTCACTAACTTCTGGATTACTGACTGTCACAAAATGACCTGGATTACTAATAATTTCAACTGATGATTCATCAACCACAACTGCAGGATCAGAAACGTAGCCATCATTTGCTGATGTTGTTAGTGTAAATAAATAAGGGTTAACTACTGTTATATTAAAAATCTCATCAGAAGAATTTCCATTCCCATCATCTACTGTAACTCTAATATTATTATAATTACCAGCATCGCCACTTAGTGGATTTAATGTAACTGTTCCATCTCCTGTACCATCGCCATTATCTGTAAAACTAGTTGTAGCAAATAATGGTAAGTTTGTGTAAGTAACTGATAATGCATCGCCGTTAGGGTCTGTAACCGAATAATTTATTATTGTTGTAGAACCTTCGTCAACTGTTTGGTCGGCTATTGGGGTGTTGAATGTTGGGTCTGTTACAGAACCATAAGTTAATGTTAAAACAGGTCTATTTCCTGCAGTAGCCCCATTTTGCGAAGTCAGATTCCAAGTTTCTACAGTTCCTAAAAAATCAACACTTAACCTTAAAAAAATATAATCTCCTGCTACTGCTCCATTTATATATTGAGTTTTTATATATGATAGTAGATTAGAACTACCAGAAACATTCGTAGTATTAGACCCTACTTCTGCTAGAGAACCTACAAGTATATCTTCTTGTAATTTTGTGGCATTAGTTAGGTCACTAACTCCTGCATAATTATCATTTATTAAATCAACTGTAGAAGTTCCTCTAAAGTCCAATCCATATAAATCTATATTGGTTGCAGTTAATTGATTACTATAACTTTCAACATTGAATTTAAAATTGGCTTCTAATATTTCATTACCTACTGGAATAGTTGGTAATTTAAAAGGTATAACATAGCAATTATCTGTATTTGCATTTAACCTTGCTGTTGTTTGACCAACCCATCCCCAAGCAGAATTAGAATTTGTTATAGTAATATCATCTGAATTTGCAGGTACATCAACTTGAGCATTAACTCCAAAAGACAATACAGCTAAAACTGCAACTAATAATAATTGTATATATTTTTTCATAACCTAAATTATTTTAACAATCGATTGTACAAATATATAATAATATCTTAGTTATCAGCATTTATAACTAAAAAAACGGGATAAAATATAGATTTCATCCCTTATAAATATATTATTGAAGTTTATTTAACAACTAACTTTTTATGAATAGTAAATTCGCTATTGCTAAGCACAAGAACATAAATCCCTGGTTTTGCTTTATGGGTAAGAGTAACTTTAAATTCTTGAGTTGTTGTTTCGTTATTGTAAACCTCTACTCCATTTAAGTTTAACAACCTAACACTTACTCTATCGCGAGTCATTTCTTCTGTAAGTTTAATGCTAAAACTATTATCTATAACAGGATTAGGGTAAACCACAATTCTATTTGAGTTAAAATCAATTTCTCCTAAATTTGGATCTTCTGGTTTTTCTTGAGAATCAATAGATATTTCAACATAATTATTCCAAAGGTTTCTAGAGTCATCATCCTTTATAGCATTATTTCCACCACCAACAATTCTAAGATACTTTCCTTCTGTATCTACTACATCAAAATCCTGAAATTGAAGTGATGATCCTGAACTTTGTCCTTCAAAAATCTCTGTGAAATTAATTCCATCTGATGATACTTCTATAGAAAAATAATAAATACGTTGGTCGCCAAGTCCAAAAGCTATGCTTACTGTTTCAAAAAGCTGATTAACACAATAGTTTTTCATTATCCACTCACCATTTCCTTCGCCAGACCATTTTGTACTCATATTTCCATCAAAAGCATCTTCTGGTGGATTTGTTCCCCATTGATCGTCTTGGTAGCTACTAGCTGAAATTGCACCACACAAGTAAGTGAATGTAGCAGTTGTATTACTTGATTTATTTCCTGCAAAATCTTCTACATCGTTGGCTGTAACAGTGTATAGGTTATTTCCTAAAAGTTCCGAAGTTCCTAAAACAACAGTAATAGCATCAGAATTTAATGTTGCACTTATTATATTTACACCTCCATCTATAGAGTAATTACCAGTGTTTTCGGCAGTTGTTTTTGTAACGCTCTCGCTAAATTTAATTACAAGCTCATTATCAAAATAAGTATCGGTAGCATCCACTAAAGTTGGAGGAGTAGCATCGGCACTTGCTTGTACTTCGTAAGCCCCACAATCTACTACTGAACCTACCATACGTATATTACCTTCTATATCTGTAGTAGTAAGATTTGTATTTACTCCAGCATCAATTGCTGAACTTGCATCTGCTAAGTGAAAATCAAATTCAGAATAATTTACAAATAGACCAGAATACTCTGCCTCTGCTGCTGTAATGTTGTTCTCTCTAAGGTTGTTCCTATTATATCCTGATGTTGCATTTTCGTCGAATTCCCAATGAACACCTTCTGTTTTATGAGTTGATATATTATTACGCATAACACAATCATGCGAGAAATTACCTTGTTTGTCTTTTGCAAAACGTATCCATGGTTGAGCATCTGTTTTAGGATTTGCAGAAGTAGGTGTTTTCATTACTGTATTATTCTGCACTCTACAATTTACAGCACCTGGCAATGTAATACCGTGATAATGATCGGAAACTACTAGGTTATTTTCCACCGTAATATTCTCGCTATGCCCATCAGTCTGAATAATTCCTTGCATTGAATAACCAACCATGTTATTGTCAATCATAGATTGAGTAATAGGATCGGCAAACTGGTATATTGTATTATTTCTGATAATTACATTTGCTACAGTTCCTGCTGTAACATTGGTTTTATCGTACATCTGAATTGCATCATCGTGCTGTATTGCATAATTTTCTACATAAGCATCTCGTATGAGGTTGTTTTCAATTAGTGCATTTGAACCTAATGCTCGTATAGCATCTGCACCAAAATTATCTATTGTATTATTTGTTATTTCTGTTGCTATATCTCCTTGATACTCTACTCCGAAATATATGTTTTTAAGTAAATTATTGTCGAATATAAAATTTCCTCCTCTAATTATTAGAGCATCAACTGAGCTTTCCCAATCTGATTTTGTCCAAGTAGAGGAATCTTCTTCATCGTAAAATGTACAATTTGTTATTTTTATGTAAGTTGTGTTTGCATCTGTAGAAAAAAGATAATCTCTGTTAAAACTACCTCCTGTACCATCTGAAGTAAAGACCAAATCATCGAAATGAAAATATTTAGAATTATTCATTAACACTGATGATATTTTAGGCGATGCTCCTGGTGCTGGTTTTATAGTTATGTAATCGGTATTTGATTTGCCAATATAAGGCTGACCATGAGCTCCATTCATTAAAAAAACAACATCGCCTGCTGTTAATTTATTTCTTGCAGTAGTATTTGCAAATACATCTTGTAAACCTCTCCATGCAGTAGCTTGCGTTAAGCCGTTATTACTCATTGAGCCGTTTACAGGATCACAATAATAAGAATTACCAATAATTATTTGTTCTGCTGTAACTTCTATATTAAATTTTTCTGAAACTGTAACTTTCCCATCGTTAGCTGTAATTTCTACATCAATGTAGTTCCCTATATCGCTATTTGAAGGAGTTAAAACCAACTCGGCTACTCCATTGCTAATTTGATTTAAGGTTGCAAAACTTGGTTTATTGTTTACCGAAATTGTAATATTACCTCCATCGGCATCAGAAACTGAGATTGATATTTTTTTAGTTTGATTTTCTTCTACTATTTGATTTGCTATTGGGCTGATTACTGGCTTAGCATTTACATTAGGGTCTTTTACTGTAATATTAAAAGTTTGAACATCTATAAGTATTCCATCACTTACTGTTATGCTGATATTGTTATAACTACCTACATCGCCAACTTGTGGACTTACCGCTATACTTGCCGTACCATTTACATTCTGATGTAGAACTACAAAACTCGGTAGATTTGTTGGGGTAAAAGTTAAATTATCGCCGTTAGGATCGGTAGCAGAAATATCTAGATTAACTGTAGCTCCTTCATTAATAATTTGGTTTGATAATTTTGAATTGAATGTTGGATTATCTGAAGTACCTAGAGTTAATGTAAGCTGTGGCACATTTGATGATGCATTTGCAGAATTAATAGTATAAGTATCGTACCCTCCTGTTTTTGCTGGACTTAGTCTAAGAAAAATAAAATCACCAGAACTAGCTCCATTAGATATTTGTGTATTTATATAGTTTGCCAAATTTATACTCCCTGTAGCATTTGTAGTGATATTGCCATTTGAAGTACTATTAACTATAATTGATGATTCTAGCTTATCTGCTGATGCATCGTTTGCTCCTGCATAAAAATCGTTAGTTAAATCTACACTAGAAGAAGAACGATAATTTAAACCGTATAAATCAATATTTACACCTCCTGATCCTGCCGAACTTTTCATATTGAAAGTAAGTATAGCAGTTTCTATAGTGCTACCAGCAGTAATAGTAGGAATTTGAAAAGGTATTACATAACAAACATCTGCATTGTAATTAACTCTTGCAAATTCTTTTGCTACTCCGTCAAGTGACGATAAACTATTTTTGATATTGTTATCTGCTACATCTGCATTAATAACTACTTGTGCATTCAGTAAAACTGATAAATGCACAAATAATAATAGTATTAGTTTTTTCATTTTGTGTGTGTGTGTGTTTAATTACTATTAATACAATCGATTGTATTAATAATGTAATATTACATTAAAATTATCTAAAAAACAAGATGTATTAACTACACCATTGAAATAATTTACTATTCGTCATGCTGAGCAAAATGCAACGAAGTAGAAGTATCTATAACAAAAGGATTACTTGTTGTAATAGATTCTTCGACCTGCCTCGACAGACAAGGCGGGTGAGCTAATGACTATTTAACCACAAAGAAACTCAAAGGAGTGCACGAAGGAGCACAAAGAATTTACTTAGTGAACTTAGTGCCTAACTTAGTGACCTTCGTGGTTAAAATAAATTATTTAACACCAATTTTTTTAGTATAGGTATTCCCATTTGTACTCATACTAAGAATATAAATTCCACTTGAAGTATTACTTGGTAAATTGATTCTAACTTCTTTTTGGTTAGAAATTGATTTTCTATAAACCTCTACTCCACTAGCTGAATAGACTGAAAGTTCTATTTCATCGTCTAACATCTCAGTTGGTATTTCTAAGTTGAAATAATTATTTACAACTGGGTTTGGATAAATATTTAAGTCTTCTCCATTAAACTCTTCTACTGCTAATTTCTTACCCATAGATGTGGTTTCAGTTGTAATATCTAGAGTTGGTCGGTTGCTTGCAGTGGTATTATCATGCGATGCAATATCCCAATAATTATAGTTTGAAGCGTCGTTAGTATTAATACTAAATCTAAAGAAAACATAATCGCCTGCAACAGCACCATTAGCTATTTGCTGATTAATATAATCTGCAATTGCTGAATTTACATTACTAGAATATGCACCCGCAATAGAACTATTATCTAGAATTCCATTTTGTAAAGCTACTGCATTAGCATCTCCATTATATACTCCTGCGTAGAAATCGGAAGTATTTACCGTTGCCAAATTTCTATAAGGCAATCCGTATAAATCAATTTTAGTATCAAGCCCGCCTGCGAATGCTAATAATTGAAAATTTAGTTTTGCTGAAGTAATTGATTCTCCAGATGCCAAATTGGGAATCTGAAAAGGAATAACAGCCGTTATCAACTTATTTGTTCCAACTCTATGAGTGTGATATCCTACCCATTGAGTTGCTAATGTGTTATATATAGTTTGATCGGCAGTATTGGCTTCTATAGTTATAGTGCTACCTACAGGAGGGGAAGTACTATTTACGGTAATTGATATTGTTTCTTCATCTGAAATAGCACCATCACTAACAGTAATTGATACCGAGTAATTTCCAGCATCGCCAGTGTTTGGTTGTAACATAAAGGTTGCAGTACCATCATTATTATCAACAATGGAAGCAAACGATGGAAGAGAAGATGTTGTAAAGCTTAAAATATCATTATCGGCATCGGTTGCCGAAATAACAAATGTTTGGGTTACATTTTCTAAAACCGATTTATTTCCTATAGTTGCTAAAACTGGAGCTCTATTTGCAGGTACATAACCACTGTTAAACTCATAACAACCAGCATCTACAAAATCTCCTTGAAGTCTGTTATTTCCATCTAAATCTTTTGCTAGTAATGCGGTATTTACTCCAGCATCAACCGCAAGACATCCTTCTTTCAAATGAAAATCATTTGCTGTATAATCAACAAAATAATTAGAATAATTACTATAAGCACTTTGATCTATATCTACATTGTTTTCTACAGTACTAGTTGCGTCATATGTCCAAGGTGTATATTGTCCGCAAAGGTTATTTCTGATGATATTATCGAAATTAGCTTCACCTGTTTTTCCTTGATCTATTAGCATTATTTTGGGTACACCATTGGTATCGGTAAAAAGAGGACTTTGTACAACTGTATTGTTTTGAACCCTACAATGTCTAGCACCGTACAAGGAAATTCCATGTTCTTTATTACTTACAATCAAATTATTTTCTACAATCCAACTATCTGCAAATCCATCGGTAATTATAATACCTTGCAGTAGTGTTCCTATAAGGTTATTATCGGTTACAAACTGCGTTACAGGATCGTCAAATATTTTAAAAGTATTATTTCTGATAACAATATTTTTCGACATTCTATCATTTCCTAATTTGTATGTTTGGAAAAAATCATCGTGCTGTATTGAATAATCATCTATGTAACAATCTCTAACCAAATTATTCTCGAAATATCCATTGTTTCCTAATGCACGAATGGCATCGCCACAAAAGTTATCAATAGTATTGTTATACATTTCCGAATATTCTCCTTGAAATTCTACTGCGTGATAAAGGTTAAGTAGTAAATTGTTTTTTAGAGTTATATAACCTCCTCTAAACTGAAATCCACTTGCTGAGTGCTCGTACCAATCGGCCTTTGTCCATGTAGCACTACTTTCTGCCGATTGTACAATACAATTTTCTACAGTAATATGTGTTGATTGATTATCGCTATAAAAAATTGGAGATGTTGTTGAAAAAGTTCCTCCAGTTGCATCAAATTTTACACCTTCAAATTTTACATGTTTAACATTAACCAATTGTATTTTTGTAAAAACAGCTTGATGATTGTTTACTGCCTTAATAGTTACATCGCTATTAAATACTTGATTATTGAAGTAAGCACTACCGTGATGACCATCCATTAAGTAAATAATATCGTCATCTTTTAAGTTGATGTTAGCCCAATTAATTGATGAGAATTTAGAAAACGGTGAAGCTTGACTACCATCATTTGAGTTACTTCCGTTTACGGGATCGCAATAATAAACCCCTGCAACAGGTGCTTGATAAGCAGAAACTACTATAGAAATAGTTTCGTTATCAGTAAACCCTCCATCGCTAACACTAATTGTTAAAGGATAAACTCCTTGATTTGCTGTACTAGGATTTATTGACAAAGTAGCTGTTCCATTATTATTATCAACAAACGTTACGAAAGAAGGCAAAGTTGAAGTATTAAAACTTAAGTTATCATTCTCTTCATCGGAGGCAGAAACAACTATATTCTTAGAGTTAGGAAGTTGAATATTTACATCTCCAATATTTGCGAGCACTGGTGGTGTGTTTGCGTTTGAAATTTCAGTTTCTATATTTAATAAAGGTCTGAAACTAGCTGTAGAATTATCTTGAGAAGCAATGTCCCATTGATTATAATTATTTGTAATATTTTCTGAAAAACTAAGTCTTATGAAAATATACTCTCCACCAACAGCTCCATTTGTGTATTGTTGGTTAATAAAATCTACCAACGCAATATTAGCCTGAGAATTTGATGATTGTTTACCTATAGGAGAAGATAAAGTTAAGAATGATTCTTGTATAAGATTATTAGAAGTATCATTTGTACCAGCATAGTAATCGCTATCTAGCACTATACTTGTAGTTCTAAAAGGCAAAGCATATAAATCTATTTCTGTATTTAAACCTCCAGCACTTGCAGTTAACTGAGTTGTAAAATCTGCTGAAATTGCTGTTTCTCCAGTTTGTAATATTGGAAGCTGAAAAGGAATTATAGCACTAATATTTTTTGAAGTACCAATACGATGAGTATGATATCCTACCCATTGCCGTTGATTTGCATTGTTTATTGTTACATCATTTGTATTGGATGATATGCTGTAAGTTGTTTGTGCCTGCATAGATATTGCAGATATTACAAAGACAATAATAATTGAAAATTGCTTAATAGCAAAATTGTAACTGTTTAACATAGTGTGAAAACTTTAGTATGAAAAAAATTTAAACAACATGGAGTATTTTGGGAAATACTATGACTGTATGAAATACACCATACAATCGATTGTTGAATTTAATATATTTTTTAATAAACAACTGATTATTTTGCTTGCGGGAAAATATAAATAAAACAGGAAGGAATATCTTTTTATAAAATTGAATACAATCGTATAGATACTAATATGAAAACATGAATAGGCAATAAATATAAAACTCATTAAGACAAAGATTAAATGAATCTTTAAGATGTAAAGTAGGAAATCTATTACTTGAGATGGAATTTTATAAAACAATCGATTGTGTAATTGTTACAGCGTAAGGATTGAGTTATGTATTATATGGAATATTATTGTAAAGTTATTTAGTAGGACTAATACCAATTATGAAATTACTTATAAAATCTTTTCTCCTTATCTTTCATCTAAAATAGATTTCGTAGCTATGGCTATACATAGTTTTTTATAAATTACTAAACCTAAAAATACCTTAATTTCAATAGAACATTTTGAAATTCATTTGGCATTAAAGAATACCAACTATTTTTAGATTAATAGCAATAAAAAAACTCCCAAGCTCAAAAGAACTTGGGAGTTTAAATAATTTTATTTAGTTCTAATTACTGAACTGTAATTTTTTGTGTCTTAGCTGAAGTACCGTCAGTAAGTTTAACAATGTAAAGACCTTGAGAAAGGTTAGCATTTACAGTTGCTTTCTTAGCAGCAGCATTAATAGACTTAGAGTAAACCATTTTACCAGTT
>JADGDT010000054.1 GCA_016744755.1 Ichthyobacteriaceae bacterium
ATGTTGCATCATTAGCCTTATTTATTAATGCCTTTGCAGTAATGATAGAGTTGTTTAAAGAAATTGTTCCGTAGTTATTTGTTACATCTCCAGAACAAGCAACAGTAGAATTATTGTCAAAAGTAATATTAGAATATCGTAAAGCCCATGATGCACTATTATCTATTCCTGCAACTGTAATAGTTGAATTATTAGAATTTACACTTCCCTCGTAGTTTATTAATTTTCCAGAAATATTTAATACAGAACCGGCATAAAAAAACACTTCATATGTAGATGTTGGGCTTGTAGTTCCGTTTCTAAGTATCGTATTTGCACCTGTACCTAATAATTGTCCACTTACATATAATTTTCCAAGATTTGATATTTGAGCTCCTGTAACAGTAACGATTGCTCTTGTACTTATTGTAAGCTCAGAACCAGTATCTATAGTTATTGTAGCGTAACTATAATTTCCGGTAGGTATAATAGGGTTATTTCCTCCTCCTGAGGTGTCTATTGTAATATCAGCACCAGAACCAGGAACTACAGCAGGATTCCAGTTACTAGCTACAGTCCAATCAGCACTAGTTGCACCTTCGAAAGTTGACTGAGATATCCCTATTGCAGGTAACATTAAATAAATAATTATTTGAAGTAAAAGTTTCCTCATTTTGATAGCAGTTTGTTTATAGTAATAATTTTAGCTTGCTAACTTATTATTAATTAAATGAGTATGACAATTATTTAGACCGGCAATGTGTTTTTCAAGATGTTAGGATTGTTTTACACGTTGAGTATTTTCTTACTCCCCTCAAAACCTTCACTTACTGTTTGGCTTAGTTTATTGGTTTAAGTTTAAAGGAATAAGGTTGCTGTTATATTAAATTATGCTTTTGTAGTTTTGTATCACGAGTTCACGACATCACGATAATAAAACAAAATATGAAATTATCAGAAATATTAAATTCAGAAGAAAAAAAAATAATTTCTTGGTATCCTAGCTCCGGGTTAGATTTTCGTGATTTATTAGCTCTAGGTCAGAAGAAATTCATCTACGATAAAAATGTATTTGCCAATGAATTGTTAGAATTTGAAGCTATACCAGATTTATTTATACATACTGATAATGCTTATGATTTTGATAATTGGCCTTTGGTAGATAAAGGAGTTATTCACCAAGATGAAGAGACAGTTTATACAATATCTAGTACCGAGGATATTGTTTCGGAAGATGACTGTGTAGTAGGGAAGTTCTTGAAAGTAAAGTTAGAGTCTGTTTTACTAGAGGAAGAAACTTCACAAGACTTATTATTTTTATTTTATGATAATATTGATTTTTTTAAAAGACAGGTTCTGAAAAATAATTTATCAGTAGATTTTCTAGTGAATATTAGAGATGGTGCTTCAGAAAATGGAGGAGCTAATTACTCACTTAAAATGCTAGAATTCTACCTTGGTAAAATGAATACTAAGTATTTGATAAGCGATAATTTTGGACGATCACCAAAAGACATAACTCAGTTTAAAGAAGATACTTTAATGATGGAAGCAATAACTTCGGCACAGAATAAACCTGTAGTTCTACAGGGTTTAAAAGAATGGAGCTGGAGCGAATTTGGTGCTTTTAAAGGTGATGCTTTTTTAATGATGGTCCATCATCTTTTCAATCCTTTGAATGATGCCTAATCCATGATGTTTTCTCTTTTCTGCTTTGTGGGTAGCCATTTTACGCAGTTTCCAAATACTAGCGTTAAGGTCAAATCCAATCAATAAAATAATTGAATTTATATACATCCAAATCATAATTACAAGTAAAGTCCCTATTGATCCGTATAGCTTGTTGTACTGCCCAAAATTAGAAATATATAATCCAAATAGATATGAAATTATAACAATTAATACTGTAGTTAAAAAAGCACCTGGAGACATAAATTTCCATTGTTGTGTAGATTTCGGACCTTTATAAAATATTAGAGACACAGAAAGGAACAGTAATAATGTAAGTATAATGTATCTTCCAATATCTACTAACAAAGGAACATAGCTACTTATTAATTCAATTTCATTGAAATAGCTAAGTGCAATTTCTGTAATAATAATAATACCAACAGAAAGGATAAATAATAAAGTAAGAATAATAGTCAAATAAAATGAAGTAATATATTGATTAATTATACTACGTAATTCCAGTTCGTGCTGAGTATTTGTCAAACCAGAAATAACAGCATTAATACCGTTTGTTGCAAAAATTGCTGCCATAATAAACGAAGTAGACATTAGTCCACCGTGTTTTATATTTATAATATCAGTAATTGTTGAATCTACGGCTGCAAAAGAATTACCCGGTAAAATATCTTGTAGAGTTTTAAATAAATATTCCTGAAAACCATCTATGGGGATGTAAGGAATAAGAGTAAGTAAAAATAGTATAAATGGAAATACAGCCATAAAGAAACTAAAGGCAATAGATCCTGCTCTCGAAGTAAGAGCTCCTTTGATAAGCCCCACAACATAAAGTTCTAGAAAATCATAAAGAGATAACCCTTCAAAACCTGGAATCTTTATCCTTTTAAGGTAGATTGCAGTTTTACGTGATAATCTTTTAGATTTTAAAAATTCTTTAAAAGTCATGAGAATATTTATAGTAACATTAAGGTTGAACTGTAATTAATAAAACTTATACAATATAGTTATATTCTAGATAGCTTTCAAACTTAAATCCATTGAAGAAACAGAGTGGGTAAGTGCACCTACAGAAATATAATCTACACCACATTCTGCATAGTTTCTAAGAGTTTCTTCTGTTATACCTCCTGATGATTCTGTTTCGTAATTACCATCAATAAACTCAACGGCAGTACGAGTATCAGCATAACTAAAATTATCTAACATAATTCTGTGAACTCCACCAACACTAACAATTTCTTCAACTTCATCGAGGTTTCTAGCTTCAACTTCTATACGTAAATTAAGATTGTTGTTTTTTAGGTAAGCAATTGTTTGCTCTATTGCTGATGTAATTCCTCCTGCAAAATCGAGGTGATTATCTTTAAGCATAACCATATCGTAAAGCCCAAATCTATGATTTTCGCCACCTCCAATTTTCACAGCCCATTTCTCTAGAGCTCTAATGCCAGGAGTAGTTTTACGAGTATCAAGAATTTTTGTTCCTAAACCTTTAACTAGATCAACATAAAAAGCTGTTTTTGTAGCTACCGCACTCATACGCTGCATAATGTTAAGTACAAGCCTTTCTGATTTAAGAATAGATAATGAAGAACCTTCTACATGAAAAACAATATCACCATATTTTACAGGAGTACCATCCTCAATAAAAGTTTCTATTTTTAAACTAGAATCAACAAATTCAAATACTTTTTTTGCGGCTTCAATACCTGCAATTATTCCATCTTCTTTTACTAACAATTTAGCTTTACCAGTAGCAGTTGTAGGAATACACGATAAAGATGAATGATCGCCATTGCCTACATCTTCTCTAATTGCATTTTTTATTATTATATCTAATTCTTTATCTAAATCCATATTTTTTTTACTTGTGCCTCTAGCAATTGGCTAATGACTATATTTAATTTCTATTTCTAACAAAAAGCAAAAGTATTGAAAAAATAAAAACTCTCTTGCATTGCAAGAGAGTTTTCAAAAATATTATTCTTTTTTATTTCTAAGCTTCAATCATTACTGCTTTATCCTTTATATCCTCATAAAATGCTGCATATGTAGCACTCATATATGGAATTAACCAAATTAATGGAATAAATGCTAAAATTATACTAAGTATAATTAAAAGGGAGAATAATAAAGATAAAAGAAAGTACTTCATTTTATATCCATTCATCATTTCCATACTCTTGTCAATAGCGTCCATTGGTTTCATATCAGGATTATCAGCTAGTATAAAAAATGTCATTGAGTAAGAAATACCTTTTATTATACCAGGGATAATAAGTAAAAGAGCCCACAACATTGTAAAAATAGCAACCAATAAATATGCTACAAGTGTATTTACAAAATTATCAAAGCCTTTAAATATTAGGTCAAATTCAATTTTTTCTTTTCTTACAATTGCCAAATTAAAATAGGCATATCCTAAATATAATGGACCTCCAATTATTATTGATAATCCAATGGTACCACTGACACCCATCAGCAAACCAAAAATAATTGATCCAATTATTGCAGTAGTCCAATTATCTTTTAGAGCTTCTAAAGCTCGTTTTCTTAAAACACTATTTTCAGTACCCATAATAAAAATTGATTTTGTTATATTTAGTATTATATGTTCACAAATATAGATAATTGATATATTTGTAACCCATAAAATAATATTATTTTGAAGATAAAATTACTAGTAGTAGGTAAAACAGACGATAAACGTATTCAATCGTTAATAGATGATTATACAAATAGATTAAAGCATTACATTTCTTTTGATTTAGAAGTTATTCCTGATATTAAGAATGTGAAGAAACTATCTATGGAACAACAAAAAACAAAAGAAGGAGAGTTAATTTTATCAAAGTCGTCACCATCTGATAGGTTAATTTTGTTAGATGAAAAAGGAAAGGAGTTCTCTTCTATGAATTTTTCTGAGTACATTCAAAAACATATGAATAGCGGAGTAAAGCAAGTGATTTTTGTTGTTGGTGGACCTTATGGATTTTCTAAAGATGTTTACAGCAAAGCACAAGGAAAAATTTCTTTATCGCAGATGACTTTCTCTCATCAAATGATAAGGTTGTTTTTTACAGAGCAAATATACCGAGCTTTTACCATCCTTAAAAACGAACCTTACCATCATGAATAGCATTATAAATAATATTAAATACCCTTCAATATCATCTAGCATAATTGTATTGTTAATGTTTATTGGATTCACAATAATTTTAGGTGTTCCATTCGTTATTTTCACTGAATATACTGGTTGGATTGATAAAAATATTGCAAATGCTTTTGCCTATGTATTGCCTATCATCGCAACTATTTATGTTGTTCACCGAAAGATTAAGAAAACAGAAGAGGTAGAAAAAGTATTTAATTTTAGTTTAGGAGGAATTAAGAAATACCTATTTATTATTCCATTAACACTAGTAATGATGTTATGGGTAGATTTATTTTCATCTCTGATTCCTATGCCAGATTGGGCAATTAAACTTTTTGAAGAAGCGTTTAATTTATCTATTCCCAACATCATAATGATTTCCATTTTGGCTCCATTGCTAGAGGAAATTTTGGTACGGGGACTAGTTCTACGAGGTTACTTACTTAATTATACACCTAATAAAGCCATTATTGCTTCTGCAATTTTATTTGGAGTAATCCATATGAATCCTTGGCAATTTATAGCAGGTTTTATAAGTGGATTGTTTCTAGGATATTTGTATTACAAAACAAAATCATTGTTTCCTTCAATCTTGGTTCACTTTATTAATAACTCTTTGGCAGTTGTATTTTCGTTTTATTACACTGATGCTGATTCCTCTTTTATTGATATGTTAGGTAGCAATACTTATTATATTATTTTGGCGATAAGTTTAGTTTTGGGATATTTTTTGTTTAGGAAGTTAGATGTGGAACTTTCAATCTCACAGGAGTTAGATTATATAGAGGGAAAGGTATAGAGACAATAGCAATAATTATTATCCTACAAGAATTCTAACTTTGGTTAATCTATCAACTAAACAAAAGTCAACTAAACAAAAAACAATATTTATGAAAATAGTAATAGCAACAAACAACAAAAATAAGTTTCAAGAAATTGGAGAAATGCTTCCCGCAAGTATAGAGCTAGTAACTCTAAATGATATTGGGTGTAATGAGGATATTCCTGAAACAGCAGATACTTTAGAAGGTAATGCTGCATTAAAGACTATTCATGTATTAGAAAATTACGGCTTCGATTGCTTCGCAGATGATACAGGTTTGGAGGTAGATGCTTTGGATGGTGCACCAGGAGTTTATGCAGCTAGGTATGCTGGAGAAAATGTTACCTACGATGATAACGTGAATAAAATGTTATTGGAAATGGAAGGTAAAGAAGACAGGTCGGCTCAATTCCGTACAGTTATATCTCTTAAAATAGATGGAATGGAATATTTTTTCGAAGGAATTTGTAGAGGAGAAATTACAACAGATAAACATGGAGAAGGTGGTTTTGGTTACGATCCAATTTTCAAGCCCGAAGGTTATGATATTACATTCTCAGAAATGAGTTCAGAAGAAAAGGCAAAAATTAGCCATAGAGGAATAGCCGTTAGAGAATTAGTAGATTTTTTAGAAGAATACACCGATGCCACGTAGAAACGCAATGCTTTGTGTCTAACACAAAGAGTAATATTGTAAAGAGATATTCTTTTGCGTCTCACATACAACATGTAGTTATAGAACCGATTAGAAAGCCAAGAAGCTGTATGATCGGTTTTTTTTATTTGGATTAATTATAAATAAAATAACATGTGTTTATCTCATAAAACTAGATAATCTGAATTGATATTTTTAGACTCGAAAAAAAACAAATAATATCTAAATATAATATTCTCAAATATGCGAATATCAAGATTGACAAATGTTGAGGTTTGTGACAAAGTGAAAGAAGAAGATTTGTTGTTGCTTAACCCCATAATTGAAAAATACCGAAATAAAAAAGGTAATTTAATTCCTATACTTCAAGGAGCACAAGATATTTACGGTTATCTACCAGAAGCTGCATTCAGAAAAATATCTAAAGACACAGGACTAAGATTGTCAGACATGTATGGTGTAGCAACATTCTATGCTCAGTTTAGGCTAAGTCCTGTTGGAAAAAATATTATAAAAGTTTGCCATGGTACTGCATGCCATGTACAAAATGCAAAAGACCTTACTAAAGCCCTAGAGGAAAATTTAGGGGTTAAGGATGGAGAGACTACAGAAGATAGTTTGTTTACCCTAGAGTCTGTTGCTTGTTTAGGTTGTTGCTCACTAGCTCCTGTTATGATGATTGGAGATGAAACTTATGGTAACCTAGATGGAAAATCAGCATCTAAGATTATTAAGAAACTGAAGAAAGTGGAAGCAAAGTAGTTACTAGTTGCTCAATGCTTGTTGCTAGTTTTAGCTACTAATGTTAAAGCAAGTAACTAGAAACAAGTAACCAGAAACCAAAAATCAAAAAGATGAGTAAAACAAAAGTAATAGTAGGTATGGGAAGTTGTGGTATTGCAGCTGGTGCCAATAAAACTTACAGTGTTTTAGAAAATATTAAAGTAGCCGATAGCCTAGATGTTGATTTAAGTAAAACATCGTGTGTAGGAATGTGTTACAAAGAGCCTTTGGTAGAAATTATTGATGAATCTGGATACTACATGTACGGAGGAATTGACGAGAAAAAGGCTAAAGAAATTATAGAAAGTCACGTTGTTAATAAAAATCCTGTAAAAGAATATATTGTTAAGTCTGATAAATTTGAAACAGAAAACGATTCTTATTTTAATGGACAAGTAAAAATAGCTTTGCGTAATGCAGGTTACATGGATCCAGAATCTATAACCGAAGCAGAGGAACGAGATGCTTACGATGCAATTAAAAAAATAGGTTCAGAAGGAATTGATGGCAATACAGTTATACAAACTATTCTTGACTCTGGAATTCGAGGTCGTGGTGGTGGAGGTTTCCCTACAGGGCTTAAATGGAAGTTTGCTGCAAGAGAAGAATCAAAAGATAAATACATTATTTGTAATGCCGATGAAGGAGATCCTGGTGCATTTATGGATAGATCTTTGTTAGAAGGAGATCCGCATGCAATTTTAGAAGGAATGCTTATTGGCGCCTATGCAATGGGATCAAACCAAGGTGTTATTTACTGTAGAGCTGAATATCCACTAGCTATCGAAAGATTGAATATTGCAATTGATCAAGCCAGAGAAAAAGGATATCTAGGTAAGAATGCAAGTGGAATTAAAGGATTTGATTTCGATATTTATGTAAAAGAAGGAGCTGGTGCATTTGTTTGTGGCGAAGAAACAGCTCTTATTGCATCTGTAGAAGGCGAAAGAGGAATGCCTCGTCGTCGTCCTCCGTTTCCTGCTGTATCTGGTCTTTGGAAAAAGCCTACCAATATTAACAATGTAGAGACTTTAGCAAATATACCTTACATAGTTTTAAATGGAGCCGATTCGTACAACAAGTATGGAACGGAAGAAAGTAAAGGAACAAAAGTATTTGCTCTTACAGGTAAAATTAAAAATGGAGGATTGGTAGAAGTACCAATGGGAATTTCTCTTCGTAAAATTATTTTCGATTTAGGAGGAGGTATTCAAGATGATAAGAAATTTAAAGCCGTTCAGTTAGGAGGTCCTTCTGGAGGATGTATTCCAGAAGAATTATTAGATACTTCTGTTGATTATGATTCGGTAAATTCTACTGGTGCCATTATGGGGTCGGGAGGAATGGTAGTTATGGACGAATCTACTTGTATGGTTGATTTGGCTAAATTTTTCTTGAATTTTACACAGCAAGAGAGTTGTGGTAAATGTACTTTCTGTAGAATGGGAACTAAGCGTATGCTAGAAATTCTTACTCGTATAACAGAAGGAAAAGGAGAACATGGCGATATAGAAAAACTAGAAGAATTATCTGGTCAAATTAAAGATAACTCACTTTGTGGATTAGGACAAACTGCTCCAAATCCAGTGCTTACAACTCTTAAATATTTCCGTCACGAATACGAGGCACATATTTACGATAAAAAATGTCCTGCCAAAGTTTGTGAAGCATTGCTTACTTACGAAATTATTGCTGATGCTTGTACTGGATGTACTCTTTGTGCTAGAAAATGTCCTGTTGATGCTATTAGCGGAGCAAAAAAAGAAATTCACTTTATAGATCAAGATTTGTGTATTCAATGCGGAGCATGTGACGATGCATGTAATTTTGATTCTATTTTGGTGTATTAGTAAAATAGTAATACAGTGAAACAGTAATGAGTGAAACAGTGAAATGATAATACTGTGAAACAGTGAAATATTATTTATGACACATAAAGATTTAATAGTTTGGCAAAAGAGTATTGACTTAGTTGTTGTTATTTATGAAATGACAAAACAGTTACCAAGTGATGAAAAATTTGGAATAATATCACAAATTAAAAGATCTTCAGTTTCTATACCATCAAATATTGCTGAAGGGGCTGGTAGAGGAATAGATAAAGAATTTGCTAGATTTATTGATATTGCTTCTGGATCGTTAAGTGAACTTGAAACTCAATTAATAATTATTGGAAGACTTAGATTTTATGATACGTCAACTATAATAGATAAAGATATCATAGAGATTAGAAAAATGTTATTTGGTTTAAAAAAATCATTGAAAAACAGATAACTGAATTACTGATTACTGCATTACTGTATCACAATTAAGAAAGAAAATGGAAAATATAAATATAGAATTAAACGGTAAATCGTTAATAGTAAACGAAGGCGAATCTATCTTAAATGTAGCTCGCAAACAGGGAATAGAAATTCCAACGTTGTGTAACGATCCTCGACTTGAGCCTTTCTCGTCGTGTTACTTATGTGTGGTAGAGGTAGAAGGAATGCGAGGTCATCAGCCTAGTTGCTCTACTAAGGTTATTAATGGGATGAAAATTGTTACCGATAATGAAGAAATTCACGCATCGCGTAAAACAGCCTTAGATTTAATATTAAGTAATCACTATGCCGATTGTGCCGCACCGTGTAAGGAAACTTGCCCAGCAGGAGTAGATGTACAAGGTTATATTTCTCTTATCGAAAAAGAAAGATATAGCGATGCTGTTGCACTTATTAAGGAAACAAATCCGTTACCAGCAATTTGTGGTCGTGTTTGTGTTAGACCTTGTGAAGCTGCTTGTCGTAGAAACTTACTAGACGAAGGTGCTCCGGTAGGTATAGATTACATGAAACGTTTTGCTTCTGATTATGATTTAATGTCTGAGAATAAATTTATTCCAGAGATAAAACCAACTACAGGGAAAAAAATTGCTGTAATTGGGGCTGGTCCTGGTGGTTTATCAGCTGCTCATTTCTTGCAGATAGAAGGACATCAGGTAGATATATTCGAAGCTAATTCTCATTCGGGAGGTTGGTTGCGTTATGGAATTCCAGAGTATCGTTTACCAAATGATGTATTAGATGCCGAGGTTGAGAATATTACAGATTTAGGAGTAAATATTTATTACGATCAATATTTTGGTAAGAATATTAGTTACGATAAGATTAGAAGAGAATACGATTCAACAATTTTAACAATAGGCTCTCAAACAGGAACTCTAATTGGGACAAAAGGAGATGATGCTGAGAATGTTTTTTCTGGAATAGATTTCCTTAGAAATATGCAAATGACGGGTCAGGTAATGGACTTGTCAGGTAAAACTGTTGCCGTTGTTGGTGGTGGAAATACTGCAATGGACTGTTGTAGAACATCAATAAGATGTAATGCAGAGAAAGTTTACGTAATCTATCGTAGAACAGAAGCAGAGATGCCAGCAAATCCAATTGAGATTCACGAATCTAAATTAGAAGGTGTAGAATACTTATTTCTTACAAACCCTAAAGAGGTTAATAAAGACGAGAATGGAGTATTAAAATCTGTTACTTGTTTAAAAATGGAACTTGGCGAGCCAGATGCTTCAGGACGTAGAAGACCTATTCCTATTGAAGGATCTGAGTATGAATTAGACGTAGATTATATACTTGCTGCAATTGGGCAAAAAACTAATGTAGATTTTATTGATGATATAAATAGGTATGCACATAATGGTGCTTTAGAAGTAAATAAATGGGGAAATATAGATGCAGACGAGAAAACACTTCAAACAGGAGTTGATTCAATTTTTGCAGCAGGAGATGGTGTAACTGGTGCAGCTACAATTATTGAAGCTATTGCACAGGCAAAAACTGCAGCAGAATCTTGTCATCAATATTTAACAGGGCAAGATATTAAGCCAAAGGCTAAAGAGTTTTTGAGTAAGAAAGATCATTTCAAAACACAGATAAAAGAAGAATACGCTGGTAAATTTGCCTTACAACAACGTCAGGAAATGCCAGTTTTAGGTACTGATGAAAGATTTAATTTTGATGAGGTAGAGCTAGGTTATGCGAGCGAAAGTGTTTGTAAAACCGAAACAGCTCGTTGCCTTGAATGTGGTTGTGTAGAGTACTTCGACTGTGATCTGAAAAAATATTCTCAAGAGTACAATGGCGATCAAACAAAATATGCAGGAGAATTTCACGAGCATGCTATTGATTTTCGTCATCCATTTATAGAAATAGACAACAACAAATGTATTTTGTGTGCACGTTGTGTACGTATTTGTAAAGAGGTTGTTGGAGCAAATGCACTAGGTTTGGTAAATCGTGGTTTCGATACAATTGTTTCGCCAAGTATGGGGTTAGCATTGCAAGACACTACTTGCGAGAGTTGTGGATTGTGTATTTCTACTTGTCCTACAGGTGCAATTAGCGAGAACTTCAAGTTTAAACCAGGGCCAGTTGTAGAGTACAGTGCAGATACTATTTGTAATTACTGTTCTGTTGGTTGCGAAATTAATGTTCGTCACCACAAAGAATTTGTAATGAAAGTTACAGGTGCCGAAGGTCAGATAAACAAAGACACAAATATTTGCCAAAAAGCTAAGTTTGGGTACAACTATATGAATAGCACAGATAGAATTACCAAGCCAATTATTAAGCAAGCTGATGGTAATTTTGCTGAGATAACATGGGATGAAGCTTATGCAGTTATCAAAGAAAAAATATCTTCAGTTAAAGCTGATGAAAACTTATTTACAATAGGAGCTAGATATAGCAACGAAGAAATTTACATGCTTCAAAAATTAGCTCGTGCTGGTGCTAAAACAAACAATGTAGGTAGTTTTGCCGATTTCGGAAAGTCAGATTATTTTAATGATATATCAGAGTTAAACGTTCCTTTCAATCAAATTAACGGTACCGAAACTGTTTATATTTTAGGTGATGATATTTACAATTCTCATCCAGTGGTTGGTTACATGATTCACAATACAAACCACACAAACAAAACAAATATTGAGCTGATTACACTTGAAAACGAAACAGGATTAGACCATAAATACGAAACTAAAACTGAAGTTAAATCATACTACCATTTCTTTAAAGCAGTGAATCATTATATTCTTAGCAAAGGCGAAGAAAATATGATGTTCATAAATGATAGAGTTGATGGATACGAAGATTTCAAGATTGATGTTCTTACTGAAGATTACTCAGTATTAGTAGAAAGGTCTGGAGTTTCAGAAAAAGCAGTATCTCAGTTTGTAAAACAATATTTGAACGAGCAGAGAAATATTATAGTTTTTGCTGATAAAAATGTAGATGGAGAAACAGCTCAGGAAATCAAAAATCTATCTTTAATAACTGGTAAGCTTGGTAAAACTTCTTGCGGAATTATTTCGTTGAAAGAGAAAAATAACTCTCATGGAATTATAGATATGGGAGCTAAGGGTGATCTTGCTGTAGGAGGTGAGAAACTAGAAGATTCTATTATTAAGATGGAGAATATTTGGAATATTTCTGAATTAAATTCTACAGTACAAGATGTGGAAACACTATTAGAAATAGGCAAGATTAAAAATGCTTTCATATTTGGAGAAGATCCAATAGGTTGTGCAACTGATGATATTGATATTTTGGAACAACTAGAAAATGTTCCTTTCTTAATGGTTCAAGATTATTTTATGACAGAAACTGCAAAGCAAGCAGATTTAATTTTACCAGCTTCGTTCGCCATAGAAAGCGGAGGGACATTTACAAACACTCAAAAATACATTCAACAATTCGATAAGAAATTCTCAGCTAAAGTTGAAAAACTTAACTTAGATCAATTGTTTGATATGTCAATGTTGTTTGGTGTAAACGGATTGGAAGATGCAGGTGATGTAAATCTAGAAATCATCAAATTCTTGAATTCAGAAAAGAAAGAAGAACTTGTATTAATTAGTACAGACGAATCTATAGACGAAGAATCTAAATTCAAATATTCTTGCGATATTTTAGAGAAAATGTTTGATGAGGAATTTTATGGTGAGTTGAAGTAGATTAATATTATCATTTCATATAAAATGGCTGTGGAAATCATTTCACAGCCATTTTTTTATAAAATTTAAAATAATAAATAGGTCGATTTTAACTTTTATTTTAGGTTCTACCCTTATTTGTGTGGATTTTCTAATTTAGAACATATTCATATTGAGCGGAATTCCCAAAGTAGCTTGCCCTGAGCGTAGTCAAATTGGAAACAAAGGGAATGTAGTCGAAATATCTATAGCAACAGTGATAACGTTATATAAGCTATTTTATAATAGACTACATTCGGATATGGTTCGGCTCTGGTTCGGCTCCGCTCACCAACCACGCTCACCAACCACGCTCACCAACCACGCTCAAGATGACGATTATTCCACAACATTCAGGGTAGAACCTTATTTTATTGCTGTTTTTGTCATCTTAGGATAAATTATAATACTTTAATTCTCAACGAGTAAACGCTTCACCAATTCTGAAATAAAGTCCCCAATCGTTAACTCCTTTGGCAACATCTATTCCTATATTAATATTCTTAGACTTAATTGCTTTAAACCTCAAGCCAAACCCTACTGCTGGTAAAAGTCCACTGTAGTTAGTCCCACTTAGGTCATCTGTAGCAAGTGCAACACCACCGAATCCTACCATTCCCCATTTCTTGTAAAAATTCCACCGCACTTCTGTTTGAATATCATAAACTTGCTTAGCTCTGAATTTTCCGTTACTATAACCACGTAAGTCATCTTTACCAACAATATTTTTACCAGAAAAGGGAACGTCACCAAATGATGCTATGGCATAGGCTCTTGCTAAAATAATAGTTTTATCTCCAGTTTTGAAATATTTATTGTACTCAAAATCAACCTTATTGTATTGTGATGTAGAACCAAGTGATTCTAAAAAAGTAAAGGTATTTATCTTTGCATTCTGACCTTTGGTAGGAAAGAATACATCATCTCTATTATCGAACTCATTAGCTAAACCAAAACCAAATAAAGATTCAGTTTCACTTAGTTGTCCTTCAGTATTAAATACAGTGTTAGATTTATTATACATTACTCTAAGTCCAACAAATAAATCATCCCAAATTCTTTTTGTTCCTTCTAAATAGACAAACATGAACTTAGTGTTGTAATCTACAAATGTACCATCATCAGAGTTATTAGTGTAATTTGGAAGTTGAGGTATATCAACATAAGTTTGAAAATTTATGTTTCCACCCCCAACTGCCGATTTTAATCTGTAGTTATCTTCTTTTAAATATATCTTGCTAAATGCTACTCCGAAAAATGAATTACTTGTAAAATAAGAACCTGTAGCTCCAATACTTGAAGCAGGTGAGATAGTATCTTTTTTGCTAACGTTGAAATACGAAGATGCCATAAGTCCAATTTGACCACCTAAAGAGCTATTGTACATCAAAATAGGAATGAAGGCATAACTTACCTTTTTTTCACCTTTAGGTTTTTCGTTTTCTTGAGAGAAAGTGTAAAATGGTAAGATTAGTATCAGAAATGTAATAAATACTTTCATAATATATTTTGTGTTTAAGTTGTTTGGTAGATAGGAATGAAATCCAATTACAAGATATAAAAATGAATCGTATAAAGAGTATAGTTATAACAAATAGAATTAACTATTTATTTGTACAATTTGAGGAGGATCTACTTAACACAAACAGGTAATAATTCACCTTTTGCTAAAGCAAACTTATTAATGTCTTCAATTGAAAAAGTTGTAGAATAATCATAAGGAGTAACCTTGAATCCAACTTGTTTTAACTTCTCGAAGAAATCCATTCCATAAATACGCAAATGATCGTATTGTCCAAAATGTTTAGCTCTTTCTTCTGGAGAAGTTATGCTAGTATCTTCGTAGGTAGTTTTTAAGCTAACATCTTGTGGAACTTGGAATATTCCCATTCCACCAGGTTTAAGAATACGGTATAACTCCGACATTGCTTTATTGTCGTCAGTAACATGTTCCAGTACGTGGTTACATAAAACAACATCAAATGTATCTTGCTCAAAAGGAATGTCTTGCACGTCCATTAAAACATCTGCCAAAGGAGATTCTATATCGGCAGTCGTGTAATCTAAATTATCTTGATTTCTGAAAGTATCTACAAAACATTGTTCTGGAGCAATGTGGAGCATTTTCTTTTTTGTAGTAAAAAAATCTGTTTCATTTTTGATGTACAACCAAAGCAAACGATGGCGTTCGAGTGATAAGCTACCTGGAGCTAGTGCATTTTCTCGTTGTTCATCTTTGTATCCGTAGGGTAGGAGCTTGCGGTATTTTTTCCCATCTATAGGATCCTCAAACTTATCGCCACGGTAAAATAAAGGAATCAACCACTTAAATAAATAGCTGATTCTTATTAATACCGGGCGTGGTATGTTTTTTAAAGCGATTCGAATTATTTTCGAAATCATATTTTTTGGGGTTAGAAGGTGATAATATTTTAAAGTGATTTATTTCCCCTCCCTAAAGGGTGAAATCACTTTAAAATATTATTTAGTAACTTTTTTGCACCCTTTAGGGTTGGGGAAACAAAAAATATTAACCTAGTTTTTTTACATCACAAAAGGTTTTTTACGAAAAGCATCTTCCTCGTTAGTAACAATACCAAGAGCTTCATTAACATACTTAAAAGTAGAAAGAAGTTCAGGTTTACCGTTTACAATTGCAATATCGTGTTCGAAATGTGCAGAAGGCTTATTGTCTAGAGTAAGTATTGTCCATCCATCTTTAAGCTGGTTTATGCGATGAGTTCCCATGTTAATCATTGGCTCAATAGCAATTACCATTCCTTCAATAATTTTTTTACCGGTATTTCGTTTTCCGTAATTAGCTACCTGCGGATCTTCGTGCATATCTCTACCCAAACCATGTCCTACAAGTTCTCTTACTACACCATATCCATGATCTTCTGTGTGTTTCTGAATGGCATAACCAATATCGCCAATACGGTTGCCTTTCTTGAATTGTTCTATTCCTTTGTAGAGAGATTCTTTAGTAACTTTCAAAAGCTTTTTGGTTGCTTCATCAACCTCACCAACCTCAAAAGTATAGGCGTGATCGCCATAAAATCCGTTCTTGTACGAACCACAATCTATAGAAATAATATCTCCATCCTGTAGAGGTTTGTCATTAGGTATACCGTGTACAACCTGTGCATTTGGCGACATACAAAGAGAATTTGGAAAGTCGTACATTCCTAAAAAACCAGGATATGCTCCGTGGTCTCTAATAAATTCTTCAGCAAGTTTATCGAGGTGCAAAGTTGTAACTCCTGGCTTAACTTCCTTTGCAAGCATTCCGAGAGTTTTTGAAACTATTAATGCACTTTCTCGCATTAATTCTATTTCTTCAAGTGTTTTTATTTTTACCATTCTATTTGAATATGGATAAGAATCCTTTTTTCTTTTTTAATTGTTTTGGAGCTGGAAGCGGGTTATCAGTAATCTTATGATAAACTTCTCCCCAACCTATAAAACCTCCAATGTTTCTATCGTCAATAAAAATATCAGCATTAATTTTTCTACTGATACCATCTAATTCTTCTTTGTCGTAACTTTCGTTTACAGCGTAAAACTCAACTCCATTTTCTTTACAAAACTCAACAGATTCTTTAAGTTTTCTGCCACTACGGTAGGTCCATAAAATAAGTCTGTGACCATCGTCTTGAAGCTTCTTCAGCGTTTCGAAAGCAAATACCATAGGTTTACCAATCTTAGGGTATTCGTCTTCAACAACAGTACCGTCAAAGTCAATGGCAATTATTAGAGATTTTTTAGAAATCATGGAATTTTATTAGTTACAAAATTTGTACAAATATAAAGTTTAAAGTTTAAAGTCCGTAGAGTTAGAAAGTTTTAAGTTCGTGAAGTTAAAAAGTTTTAAGTCCGTAGAGTTAGAAAATTTTAAGTCCATAAAGTTATGAGCTTATTTTAGTTGAAATATTTTAATTTTGCAACCTGCAACCCGAGTCTACTATCTTTTCTGAAAAATAAAAATAGCTGGTTTCTTGTGGAAATCCAGCATTTTCTTATTCCATTCTTTTACTTTTTTGGTTTTTATAAATTCAGTGTTAAGACTTATGTCAACAGCTATGCAAAGTTCTGTATTTGGATTTAATGTTGATTTTAAATCTTCGAACATTTTATCGTTACGATAAGGAGTTTCTATAAAAATTTGTGCTTGATCGGAATTTGTAGATCTTCTTTCGTACTCTTTTATTGCCTTTTTTCTATCTCCTTTATCTATTGGTAAGTAGCCATTAAAAGCAAAGCTCTGTCCATTCATTCCCGAAGCTGTCATAGCCATAAGTATTGAAGAAGGACCTACAAGTGGAACTACTTGTATTCCCTTGTAGTGAGCCATATTTGCAATATCAGCGCCAGGATCGGCAATACCAGGAGTTCCAGCTTCCGACATTAATCCTAAATCATTTCCTTCTATTGCAGTTTTTAAGTAAGGAGAATATTCAATAGCATCAGTTCTTTTATTTAAAGTATGAAAAACTAGCTTAGATTGATCTTTGCTAGGACAAATTCTCTTTATAAATTTTCTTGCTGTCTTTTCATTTTCTACAATGTACTCGTTAAGCCTTTCTACAGTATCAAATACTGATTTTGGCAAAACATCATTAGGATCATTTTCTCCTAAAGGAACAGGGATGAAATATATTTTTCCGTAATTATTTGACATTTTTTGCAGTTCTAAAGTTTCTCTAAGATTTTATCTGTTGCTTTGTCTAGCATCTTATAAACATGTTTGAATTCGTTTTCATCTCCAAAATAAGGATCTGGAACATCTATATTTTCTTTAGGATGAAGTTTATTCATTATCATGCTTACCTTACTGCGTTGAAGATCATTCTTAGCCATATCAATAAGGTTGTTGTAATTCTCCTCGTCCATAGCATAAATGTAGTCGTACTCATCAAAATCAGATAGAGACACCTTCCTAGCTCTTTGTTTGGTAATGTCCACATTATTCAATTTGGCTACAGCTATAGATCTTTTGTCTGGTAAATGACCAACGTGATATCCTTCTGTGCCTGCCGAGTCAACAATTATATCTTTTCCCACTTTAGATTTAAGAATTCCTTCGGCGAGTGGCGATCTACATATGTTGCCAAGGCAAACCATTAATACTTTTTTCGACATTATTTATACAGTTTTAGTTATGCAAAGGTAGTGAGTAAAGTTATAATCAAGAAATCAAAAATCACAACTTATAAAGTTGTTTTATTAAATTATTTTATGATATTTACAGGATTAACTAAGAATTATAATTATAAGAAAAAAGTACAGTAAATACATATAAAAATAGAAAGCGTTAGCTTATTGAGTGCCTCGAAAATCTCCAAATTTAATTGCACCTCATATTTAAGTAGACGTTCACGCTTGGCGTGGACTGTTTATTTGGGGTGCGGGTGTTTGGAGATACCTAGAGGTCTAATAACTACAGTTCCACGCCTCTTCTTTTAAATAAACCGCTTTATTAGGGACTGGTTGGCTTTTAAACACAAGTTAACTATGAATATAACTTCCCATTGGACTTTACTGCTAGTTGATATCAGAGGCGACACATAAGGTGTTTCTATGAAATCTAGCCTATACTATGTATTTAATCTTATTACATTCCATTCTATTCAAATGCGTTTTACCTTACATCTATTTTTATATGGTGTTTTAATCCCATTATTTTTAGGGGTTCTGATTTATATTTTATTCAGAACTGAAAATCTGGTTTATAATAATTGGATACAATTTAATCTTAGTTATTTTTCTGCACTAAATAATATTAGATATTGGAGTCAATTATATGACTTCTTACCTATTTGGTTTATCTATTCATTGCCTGATGGCTTATGGATATTCTCACTTAATTCTTTTATTATTTTGTTATGGAATAGAGAAATTACTCTTTCATTATTTGTATGGCTATTAACAATCATATTATTGGCGATGTGTCATGAGCTACTTCAAAAGTTTAATATAATTAGAGGTACGTTCGACATATATGATATGATATTTTATCTAATAGGAGGAATATTGCCTCCTATAATATTTCTAAAAATTAAAACAAATCAAAATGAAAATTTATAAAGTTTTATTAACTGCAATTATTGCAGTATTAGTTTCTTGTTCTGGCTCAGACCCAAAACAAGTTTTATCAGAAAAATTGAATGATTACCAAGATAGTTACTCAAATGAAAATTATATAAAGATGTCTTCATATATGGTTCCTTCAATTATAGAAGCATCGGGAGGAACAGAAGCTTTTGCTGCCATAATGAAACAAACTTTTGAAACTTTAAAACAGCAAGGTACTGAAATGTCTAAGATGACATTTGACGAACCAAGCGATATAGTAGAAGCAGATGGGTTAATGGTGTCTGTAGTAGAAACACACATGCCCATTACATCTAGTGGATTAAAAGGGATGTTAAATAGTTCTATTATTGCTTTTTCTGAAGACGGTGGCGATGTTTGGTATTTTATGGATGGAGGTAATGATGGAGCTTCAACTCTAGCAGATTCCTCCCCTGAGATTCTTCAAAAAACAACTATTCCAAATCCTACAATGGAATTAAAAAATGGAGAAGAAATTATTAAAATGGTTCAGAAAAATGGACAGTGGGTTAAATTATAATCAATAAAAAAGATAGTTATGAAAAAATTTATTAAACATATTTCGACAATAATTGTAATTGGATTATTCTCCTTTTTGGCATATGGTAGTGCAGAAGATGTGGATGTAAAAGACAAACAAGTGGAGGTTAAAACATCTGCAATAAAGTTATGTTCTGCTTACGATAGTAATTCAATAGGAGCAGATGATAAATATAAAGATAAAGTCATGTTGATATCAGGGACAATTATTTCTATTGATAAAGATTTTTTAGATGAATTATATGTAGAGTTGCAGGGTGATGAATATGGATTAATTAACGTAGAATGTTATTTTGCGGAAGAAGATAAGGGTAAATTATCTAAGTTGTCTAAAGGTACTAGACTAGTAGTGAAAGGTTATTGTATAGGACAAGAAGAAGGGCCTATCGCTCTTAAGGGGTGTATAATTCAATAATATTTTTTATGAAAAATATAAATAAGTTAGAAGAATTAATCAGAGAATTTGATTCAAACTATTCTAAGGGAGAAAGTGAAAATATATGTGTTTTAGAAAGTGTTAATGACAACTGTCTAAAATCTCATGTGAAGAAATATCTTAAGTTAGACGATGGCGAAAAACCATTATTTATCTTGAATATAAAGAAGGGATTATTGTCATTCTCTATTCCTTTTACAGGGTTTGTTATTACCAATAAGAGTATTCATTTTGTAACACTCAAGAATTATTTTTTTTCAAGTTTGATTCCATTAAAAGGAAATTCAATGGAAATGAATTTAGATTATATTGATTCTTTACAAATTGGAGAACTTGATTCTTCATTTGGTTCAGCTTATGTTGGACATCAATTGTTGGTAAATGGACAAGATATGGGTCTTGTAAGACTTGGATTCGGTGTTACTTATGATGAGGAAGCATTGTATTATATCAATGGATTGTCTGCATATTTGAATGAGAATAAATTATTAACTGAAGCTCCTAAAGAGTTTAATTGGCAATAATATGGAAGAAGTATTAATTAAACCCTCTGTAAAAGCTTGTGTCTTTTGTGGAGAGGAAGTTTTAGAAAGCGCTATCAAATGTAAGCATTGTGGCGAAGATATAGATAATAAAACAATTACTGAATATCTAGTTTCAAAGGAACAAGGAGAAAAACGTCAAAATAAGGATAACATTAATATTTCATTTAATAATGATTCTCCTAAGAGCAGAGGAGTAGCTTTAATTCTTGTTATGCTACTTGGTTTTTTGGGTATCCATAGGTTTTATGTAGGTAAAGTTGTATCAGGATTACTTTATCTATTCACAGGAGGTTTTTTCTTTATAGGAGTAGTGATTGATTTTCTAAGAATTTTATTAGGCTCTTTTTCCGATCATCAGGGAAAACCATTAACAAAGTGGTAAAATTTAAGATTTAATATATTAAGCTATACCCTTAAATCCGCAAGTTAATTCATGAAAAAAATAAGCCAAAGCACAGTGTAAAAGACTTTACAAAGTGTTTGGCTATAGAAAAATCATCACCTATTT